>JAEYAR010000179.1 GCA_023404715.1 Bacillota bacterium
AGATCTGCCACCGCGTGGGCCACCATGCGGCGGCTGTGCAGGCGGGCCGCTGGACGAACGGACGGGACTTTTGTTTTTGGGATTATCCGCTGATGGAGCTGGCGGGCAAGACGATGGGCATCGTAGGCTACGGGCGCATCGGGCAGGCGACGGCGCAGATCGCCCGCGCATTCGGCATGCGCGTCGTGGCCTATGACGCCTACGCCAAGGCGCCGGAGGTGCTCCCGCTGGAGGACGTGCTGGCGCGCGCCGACGTCCTTTCGCTGCACTGCCCGCTGACGCCGGAGAACACGGGCATGATCAACGCGGAGACGATCGCTCAAATGAAGGACGGCGTGATCTTAATCAACACGGCGCGCGGACCGCTCATCCAGGAGGACGACCTGCGGAAAGCGCTTTTGAGCGGCAAGGTGTACGCCGCGGCGCTGGATGTTGTCTGCGCCGAGCCTGTTCGCCAGGACAATCCGTTGCTCGGACTGGACAACTGCCTAATCACCCCGCACATCGCCTGGGCGCCCAAGGAAAGCCGGCAGCGACTGATGGATATCGCGATCTCAAACCTGCAGGCCTTTTTACGCGGTGAGCCGGTCAACGTCGTGAATTGATCCTGTGTAGGGGTGGCTGATGGAGCTTCTTTAAAGGGAGGCTCCATTTTTTAATGCCAGTGCCAGCATTTGATAGGTTCTCATTGACATTATTGGGTCATTAAGTTATAATATTACTGACCCAATAAAGTGAGGTGAATGAAGATTGGGCGATAAAAAAATGGGACGTCCTACAGACAACCCGAAGCATGTCTCTGTTAAATTTATGGCTGACGACGAAACCTTCAGAAAACTGAAGGATTGCAGTGAAAAATTGAAGGTTTCAAGAGCGGAAGTGATCAGGCAGAGCATTCACAGGTTGCATGACGATCTCGAAACAAAATGAAGGAAGCAGTGCCACTCCGACAAAGAACCGACACTACTTCCTCCCGTGCAGTCTCCGAGGGGAGAGCAGCATAAATATTATACACTGTGCGGCTACGCCTTGCAAGAGATTGCGTGTTCATAACCCCCGAATCGAAAGGAAGGTCAGTGCAATGAAAATAATAATTTCAAAGCTTTACGACGGTGAGATTTTTCCCTCCGAACAAATTGTGTCAAACGACCCGAGGTACTGGCCCATGATCCGTAATATAAGCCGGGAGCGTGAGCTTCTAAAGGCAAGGGATGCTACTCATGTACGAAATTTGGAACGGGCAAACGGAAATCGGACCTAACGATTTCTGATAGCGTTTGCGGCGCTGCAATCTGTGACAAATCTATGCGAAACCGGCGTCGTTAGAAGCTTTACGCTTCTGACGGCGACGGTTTTTAGATTGTGCTTATCGGGTAAGCAAGGCTTACCCCGCCGGGATGCGCAGCAGCATCCGCGTATCGCCCGGGGATGAACGGATGCTCAAGCCGCAGCGCTCGCCGTAGGCGAGGCGAAGCCGTCTGTGAATATTGTAGAGGCCGAAGGACTGTAGGCCCTCGCGCGAAATGGACTCATCGAAGTCCATCGCAAGCGCACGGTTGATCTCCGCGAGACGAGCGGGAGGGATGCCGCCCCCGTTATCGTGCACCTCGATGAGCACGGATTTGCCCTCGCGATAGGCGCGGATGCGAACGATGCCGCCGGTGGGTACGCAGGAGAGGCCGTGCTGGAGCGCGTTCTCGACCAGCGGCTGGATGCTCATACGCAGGCAGGGGATGGCGCGCAATTCGGCAGGGATGTCGATGGGATGCGCAAAGCGGTACTGATAGCGGATATCGGAGATGAGAAGGTATTGCTCGATGGCGCGCACCTCGTCGGCGAGCGTGACGGCGTCTCCGCCGCTGATCGCATACCTGAGCAGGCCGGACATGGCCGTGGCGATGGAGGCGACGTCGTCCGCGCCGTGCAGGAGCGCGAGCGCGCGCATGCACTGCATGGTGTTGAAGAGAAAATGCGGGTTGATTTGGCTTTGCAGCGCGAATAGCTCCGCCTCGCTTTGACGGTAGCGCGATTCGATCAACTCGCTCTTCGCGCGCAGAGAGGCCTCGTGGGCGCGCTCCAGCGCGTCGATCATATCGTTGGCGCCGGCGACGATGACGTCCAACTCGTCGATGCAAAGCGGCGTTAGCCGGCGTGCTTTTCCGTCGGCGCACAGCGCGGCCATTTCGCGCGAGAGCTTGCGGGTGGGCTTCACGAGGCGTCGCTGCATGACGAAAAGCAACAGCAAGGTGACCGCGAGGAAGAGCGCCGCGTCGACGGTTAATATCATCAAGAAGAAATTGCTGCTGAAGAACGGCGCTTGCCCCAGGCGCGCGCTGAGCCGAAGGCCTGTCTCGCCAATTTCGCGCACGGCGGAAAAGGGGAGCGACTCCCCCTTGGGATCGCCTGCCTGAACGACGGCCGCGCCCGAGGCTTCGCTGAGCGTGCAGGCGTAGCTACGCTGCAGCAGGCTCAGATCGATCATGTCCGCCAGAGAGCGCATGCTGCAGGCGAGAATGGCCGTGCCCAACCGGCGGGACGACCAGCCGCGCACGTCGGTCTCGTAGAGCGGGATGACGTAGGCGAACATCGGGTCGTGCTGCGAGGCGTAATCCGGAAAGAAGAAGTACGTCCGCTCGGCGGCGGGGGCGGCATAGTCGTACAGCGGCGCGATGAGGTCGACCAGGGAGACGCCCAGCGCCGATACGTAGCTGCGGCCTACGCCGCGGGTGTTGACCAGGATGACGTCCTGCACGGCATCCACGGATTCGCTGATGGTGCGGGCCATGTTGAAAGCGGTGGCGAGCTCGTCGTCGTCGACGAGCGTTCCGGGGTGCAGCTCCGCCGCGTGAGCGAGCACGGACTGCACCTGCATGAAACTGCCCACCGCGCTCAGACGCGCGTGCATCTTTAGCAGCGACTGCGCCCGACGTTCGAGCGTTTCATCCAAGAGCGCCTGCGTATCCTGCTCCAGATAAGCGTTGTACGAGCGCAGCAGTACGAACTGCGCGGCAAAGAATAGGACGAAGCTTATGAGCGAGGCCGCGAGGATATGCCGCGTGAGGCTGTTTTTCCTCATGGCCGCTTCCTCTCGGCTGCCGACCGGCGGTAGGCGGCGGGGGTGACGTGCATGTGTTTGCGAAAGACCTTGGTCAGATAGACCCCGTCGCTCAGGCCGCACTGCTGCGCGATGGCATCCAAGTTCAGTTGGGTGGTTCGCAAAAGTTCACAGCACTTTTTCACGCGCACGTCGGTCAGATATTGCACGAAGGACAACCCCGTCTGCCGTTTAAAGAGCGTGCAAAGGTAATTGCGGTTGTATCCGAACGCGGCTGCGACGTCCTCAAGCAGCAGCTTGCCCCCCGCGCGGCAGCGGACGTATTGCAGCAGAGATTCGAAATGCGCATCGTTGGGGCTGATATGGCCGGGGGCGCCCTCCGCATTGAGGCGCGCTTCCAGCTTTTGCAGCGCCTCGTGCACGCAGGCAGGATCGAGCGGTTTGAGCCAGTAGTCCTCGACGGGCAGGTGCAGCGCGCGGCGGGTATAGTCGAAGTCGGAAAAGCCGCTCAAGATGACGAAGCGGCTTTGGGCGCCCCGGCGCAGGCATTGTTCGATGAAAGCAAACCCGTCCATGACCGGCATGCGGATATCCACGACGATCATGTCAGGTCGCAGACGTAGGACCTCTTCCAGCGCCTGCGCCGGATCAGACAGGTAGGCGACGACCTGAAAATGATAGCGCTGCCAATCTACGCTGTTCATCGCATCCACGACGACCCAGGGCTCGTCATCCACGAAGACCACCGAATACATGCCGATCCCTCCTTATATAGAGGTTTCATTTATGCTTTATTATAACGACAAAATTCGACATGTCTACCATGTATTTGCCTGATACACAGGTGAATCTGAACATTTGACAAGAACTGTCGAAGATTCGACATTGTGAAAGGGCGCTGCCTGTATTTATAATGAGTGCACAACAAGGCGGTAGATACGCCGACAAAGAAAAACAAAGGAGGCTTTCGACTGTGAAAAAAATGCTTACTATCCTGACGGCGCTTTGCCTGCTCGTGGGCGCGATGCCTGCGGCCCTGGCGGTGGGCGACGTGAACCAGGGCGGCCGGCTGACGGTGGGAGAGTACATTCTGGATACCCAGATGGCCAACAAAAATCCCTACGTAACCACGGGCACCTGGAACAGCAACCTGCGCACGCTTGTGTACGACGCGCTCGTCTACTTTAACCCGGTCTCCGGCGAGACGATGCCCTCGTTGGCCGAATCGTGGAGCTGGAATGCGGACTACACCACGCTGACTTTCAAATTGCGCGAGGGGGTGCAGTGGCACGACGGCGAAGCATTCGATGCGGACGACGTGGTCTTCACCTACAACATGATCAAGGATACGACGTTGGACAACTACGGCCTGTGGAACCGCTTTGAGAGCGTGACGGGCAGCGGCGGAGAGGTCACCGTCGCCTGTAAGGAGGCGTTCCCGTCCCTGCTCTCATACATCGCAGAGCTCTACATCGTGCCCGAGCATATCTGGAGCCAGGCGGGCAACGTAGCGGAATACCTGAACGAACAGCCTGTCGGCACGGGCGCATTTATCTGGCGCAAGTACACCACGGGCACGGACATCCAGTTTGACGCGAACAAGTCCTACTGGAACGGCGCGCCGAACGTGGACGAGATCATCGTTCAGATGTATAACTCCTCCCCGAACCTGTCGCTGGCGTTGCTCAAGGGCGAGGTGGATATGACGTTCGGCACGATCACGATGTCGAACATCCCCGAGCTTTTGACAAAGGAAAACGCGCAGATGCAGATCTTTGCGGGCCTTGCCAACTGGGTCGTCAGCTTCAACTTTGAAAACGAGTTATTTAGCGACGTGGCGGTTCGCAAGGCGATGTGCATGGCGATCGACCAGCAATCGCTCATCACCAAGGCCGAGTACGACGGCGTGTTCCCGGTCAACATGGCGTGGCTGCCGGACCTGTTCGGCGATATGGTTAACGAGGAGGCCAACGCAATCCTGACCTATGACCCGGAGGGCGCGAAGGCCGTGCTAGAGGAAGCGGGGTACACCCTGGGCGACGACGGCGTCTATCAAAAGGACGGCAAGCGACTTTCCTTTACCTATCACAACGCATCCGGTGCGCCCGCGCAGCAAATGGAGGCCGGCATGATTCAACAGTGGCTGCTCAATATCGGCATCGAGATCATCCCGAAGCTAGCCACCTGGGCGGAGCTGGCTACACTGCGACAGAACGGCAAATACGACCTGCTGCAAAACAGCTACGCGTTCCCGGCTGATCCGTATGCGGCGCTCAACTCTTGCTTCCATTCGTCCATGACCGCGCCCAGCGGCGAGGCCGCGCCGGGGCTTAACCACTTTCGTTACCGCAACGAGGAGCTGGATGCGATCCTGGACGAGGTGGCGACAGAAACCGACGAGACGCGGCAGAAGGCGCTGTACGATCAGGCGCAGGATATCATCGCCAATGACTACGTGGGCCTGCCGATGTACAACCAAGGCGATCATATCCCCTACTACGACGGCAACCGCATCGCCGGCTGGCGCACGGATGTGCCGGTCAAGAGTGTACTCTCGCTGATCAGCGTGTATTGTCTGTAAGGTTCCTTGGAGCGGCGCGGCAGCGATGCCGCCCGCTCCTGTTTTAGACGTAAAGGCGGTCGATGCATGTGAGAAACATCAAGGTCACCTATTTTATCCGGCGTATCCTCAGCGCGCTTTTGACGCTGTGGATCGCGCTGACAATCAACTTTCTGCTGCCGAGGATGATGGGCGGTAATCCTGCGGACCTGATGGCAAGCCAAAGCGCGCTGGGTTCCCTGGAGTATGCGGAAAAGCTCAAGGTCGAGTTCGGTCTGGACAAGTCGCTTGCCGAGCAGTACGTGCTCTATTTCGGCAATCTGCTGCACGGCAATCTGGGCATCTCCTTTTCGACGTTCCCTGTGCCGGTGGCGCAGATCATTTCGCAGGCCATGCCCTGGACGCTGCTGGTCGTGCTCACTTCCACGCTGATCTCGTTCGCCATCGCCTGGGTGCTGGGCACGCTGGCGGCGCTGAAGAAGGGGAGTATTTTTGACAACGCGGTGGTCGGCGTCTCTTTTTTCGTACAGTCGACGCCCTACTTTTTCGTGGGCATGCTCATATTGATGGTCTTCGGCTATACGTTAGGCTGGTTCCCCATGGGCCGCGCCCTGCCGGCCGGGCTGCCGGACAGCGTACCCTTCCTGCAGATGGCGGGGCACATCGCCTACCACGCCTTTTTGCCGGTGCTGTCGATGATCATCGTATCGCTCGCGGGCCGCATGGTGATGATGCGTTCGAACATTCTGCAGATATTCTCCGAGGACTACATCACGCTGGCCCAGGCGAAGGGCCTGCGCAGGCGTACGATCCTGGGCAAGTACGCGCTGCGCAACGCGATGCTGCCTTCGTTCACGGGCCTGATGCTCTCGCTAGGCGCGGCAGTAGGCGGCGCGATCGCGACAGAGATGATTTACTCCTATCCGGGCATCGGGCTCACGATCATGAACGCGATTTTAAGCCACGACTATCCGCTGATCCAGGGGTGCTTTGCCATCATCGCGCTGAGCGTCGTCTCCCTGAACTTCCTGGCGGACGTCATCTATCCGTTTATCGATCCGCGCGTGTCGCTGTCGTAAGGAGGGGGAGCATGATGAAAAAAGAGCAGCAAAAGCGCCTGCCCGAGTGGTACATGGTGCTGCGCAAGTACATCCTTCGCAACACGCGCGCCAAAGTGGGTATCGGCATCATCCTCGTCTTTTCCCTGGTCGCCATTTTCGCAGAGCAGATCGCGCCTTATAATCCCAAGACGATCGAATTCATGCCCTGGGGCAAGCCGGACGCCGAGCATTGGCTGGGGGTGAACAGCTACGGGCAGGACATCTTCTCGCAGCTCGTGCACGGCACGCGCATCACGCTGGTCGTGGGCCTCTTAGCCGGATTTTTGACCAGCCTGATCGGCACGGCAGTCGGCCTGGTCGCCGGTTACAAGGGCGGCGTGGTCGGCGAGGTGCTCATGCGCATCGTCGACGTATTTCTGACGATCCCCATGCTGGCCTTCATGATCGTCATCTCATCGCTGCTGCCGCACATGGGCGTCTCCAACATCGTGCTGATCATCGGCATCCTGAGCTGGATGTGGATGGCGAGGTCGATCCGCTCGCAGACGCTGACCGAATCGCGCCGCGACTACGTCGATGCGGCCAAGGCCCTGGGCATGAGCAGCGCGGAGATTATGTTTAGGGAAATCCTGCCCAATATCATCCCCGTGGTCACGGCAAACATGGTCATGGTCATCACATCCGCGATGCTGACCGAGGCGTCGATGAGCTTTCTGGGCATCGGAGATCCAAGCCTCGTTAGCTGGGGACAGATCCTATCTATCGCGTTTGACAACGGCGCCATCCTCTACGGCGCATGGTGGTGGATTCTGCCGCCGGGCATCTGCATCGCGACACTGGGCTACAGCTTCATGCTGATCGGCAACTCCTTCCTCGACCTGTATGCGCAGGATCGCGGCGGGGCGGTTCAGCTATAAAACCGACGAAAGGTTGTGCAGGCATGAACGAAATTTTATTATCGGTTAAAAACCTGTGCGTCGAATACAAGGTGGAGCGCGGGCAGGTACACGCGGTGACGGATGTGAGCTTCGACATCCGCAGTGGCGAGTTTTTTGGCCTGGCCGGGGAGAGTGGATGCGGAAAGTCGACCATCGCATTTGCAATCATGCGCCTGCTCAAAGGCGCGGCGACAATCCCTAAGGGCGAGGTAAACTTTAACGGCAAGAATGTGCTGTTGCTCGGCAAGGAGGAACTGCGCGCTTTTCGCTGGGACAAGTCGAGCATGGTGCTGCAGAGCGCCATGAACAACCTCAACCCCGTGGCGACGGTCGGCAGCCAGCTGACGGACGCGATCCTCGCACACCGCGAGAATGTGAGCCGGCAGGAGGCGCTATCGCGCGCCAAAGAGCTACTCGCGCTCGTCAATATCGACGAGAGCCGCATCCGCGCCTATCCGCACGAGCTCTCCGGCGGCATGCGCCAGCGCGTGGTCATCGCCATGGCGCTCGCGCTTTCACCGGACCTCATCATCTTCGACGAGCCGACGACCGCGCTCGACGTGGTCGTGCAATATAACAT
>JAEYAR010000213.1 GCA_023404715.1 Bacillota bacterium
GGACTGATTTACGCGATCCTCGCGCTGGGCGTGTACATCACCTATAAGATTCTGGACTTCCCCGACCTGTCGGTGGATTCCAGCTTCCCGTTGGGCGCGGCCGTGACGGCCGTGCTCATCTCGCACGGCGTGCATCCCCTGCTGACGCTGCCGGCGGCAACGTTGGCGGGCGCGCTGGCAGGCGTCGTCACGGGCGTCATCCATGTGAAGTGCCACGTGCGCGACCTGCTCTCGGGCATCATTACGATGACCGGCCTGTACTCGATCAACCTGCGCATCGCGGAGGGAAAGGCGAACCTGCCCATCTTCGGCTCCCCGACGATCTTTAAGAACGACCTGACGGCGGCGCTGCCAAAGGAGGTCGCAGCGTATGCGCCCGTCCTGATCCTGCTCGCCCTGGTGATCGTATGCAAGCTGGCGCTCGATTGGTTCCTGCGCACGCGCGCGGGTTATCTGCTGCGCGCGGTCGGCGATAATCCCACGATCGTGACCTCGCTGGCAAAGGACGGGGGCACTGTCAAGATCCAGGGACTCGCCATCGCGAATGCGTTTGTGGCGCTCTCGGGCAGCGTGATGGGGCAGTACCAGCGGTTTTTTGAGATTTCGATGGGTACGGGCGCGATCGTCATCGGCCTGGCGTCCGTCATCATCGGCACCAATGTATTTCGTAATTTTACGTTCATGCGCGCGACCACGGCCGTAATCGTCGGCTCCATCCTCTACAAGGCGTGCGTTGCCCTGGCGCTCTCGCTCGGCCTTTCGCCGCAGGACATGAAGCTCGTCACCGCTTTGCTCTTCCTGCTCATCCTCGCGTTGGGAGAGATCAGGAGAAAGAAGGTGAAGGCGCATGCTTGAGCTGAAGCACGTCACCAAAATCTATCAGGCCGGTACGGTAAACGAGACCTGCCTATTTGACGACTTTGACCTCACCGTGCCGGATAAGCAGTTCGTCTCCGTCGTAGGCTCAAACGGCTCCGGCAAGACGTCGATGCTCAACATCATCTGCGGCTCCATCGACATCGAGGAAGGGCAGGTGCTCGTGGGCGGCAAGAACATCACGCGCATGAGCGAGTTCCGCCGCCACCGCACCGTAGGTCGCGTATATCAAAACCCCGCGATGGGCACATGCCCCACCATGACCATTTTGGAGAACATGGCCCTGGCGGACAACAAGGGAAAGCCCTTTAACCTGCGCCGCGGGACGGACAAGCGCCGGATCGACTTTTATAAAGAGCAGCTTTCGCGCTTGAACTTGGGCTTGGAGGACAAGCTGAACGTGCGCGTGGGTAGCCTCTCCGGCGGCCAACGGCAGGCGATGGCGCTGCTGATGAGCACGATGACGCCCATCGACTTCCTCATTCTAGATGAGCACACCGCCGCGCTCGACCCCAAGACCGCGGAGACGATCATGCAGCTGACCGGCAAAATCGTGGCGGAGAAGAATCTTACGACCATCATGGTCACCCACAACCTGCGCTATGCCGTGGAATACGGCGACCGCGTGCTGATGATGCATCAAGGGCAGGTCGTCTACGACAAGGCCGGGGCAGAGAAGAGGCAAATCACCACCGATACGCTGCTCGGGCTGTTCAACGAGATCAGCATCGAGTGCGGCAACTGATGCAGGTGGCCGTGATTTCCTTTTTCGGCTATCCTCCTTTTGATCGGTTCGATCTATATGACGGGCCCTGGTGCGGTGTCAGCTCACCGCGCCAGGGCCCGTATCTACCTGTTCGGCTTTGCAGGGCGTAGGAGAAAAGGGACCGCTACAAATCGGCAATCCCTCTCTCGCGCATGTTATCTTTTCGGTTTACATCAATCGGAGGCAAGGGCCTCCACCATCAACTTCACGCCCAGTTGAAACCCGTACATGAAGTTGGCAAAGAAGTACGCATCCGAACGCTCAAGCCGTAAGTCGTCCAGCGCCTCAAAGCGTTTCCATTCCTCCAGCGATAGCGTGTTTTTGTAGTGCTCTACTTCTTCACATATTTTCCGCTGGCGTTCCGTATGCGTGCCCCCTTCCAAATAGATGCTTTCAGATGGATATATCTCACCATCATAGAGTTGTTGCAGCAAAGATTTATTCATTGATGACAGCCTCCTTTTTCTCCATGACCTCCATTATTAGTAACGCCCCCAGCGTGGAGCTGTGGGAATAGGTGATCGAATATGATATTGATTCCCGTCCTTCCAAATTGTTCAGATATTGCTTGTAAGAAACGGCAGCGCATGGTATAATATTTACGCTGCGTTTGCTTTTTAAGCCAACGTTGCGGGGGGAAGTAGCGCAATGCTTTTGCCGGTAGCGCTACTTCCTTTTACTTTTTTTCAAGGGCTTTGACACCATCTCGTAAACCCTGCGGGCGTGTTACGCCCTTTCGTTTGCAATAATCCTCCAGTATCTTCATTTCGTCTCTTGTCAAACGAACATCGACCCGGTAGCTTTTAGGGTTTTCCGAAATAGGTCTTCCCATCTTTTTGCTCGGCATACTCACCTCCTTTTTTGCCGGCAATGTCATTATACTTTTTTACCGCCAAAAAGTCAATGATTTTTTTACCGCCAATAAATAAATGTTCAGGGATAAAGATCATATACTCTCTATCGGAAAATATGGAATCCCAGAACGCTAACCTGTCTAAGGAAAGCAAGAAAGAGGGTGCCACGCTCGGCATCCTCTTTGTGCTGCAAGCCTGTTATACGGCCACCGGGGAGGGGGCGGACGGTGGTATACCCGCCAAGCACATCGGCAAGGGCTTATTCTTGGCTCTGTAGGCTACGGTATTTCTGGGGCGTAGTGCCCGTGCGCTTGCGAAAGGCGCGCAGGAACGTGCTCCAGTTGGTGAAGCCGCAGGTGCCGGATATGTCCTGTACCGTGCGATCTGTGCTCAGCAACAGGCGCGTGGCCTGCGCGATGCGGATGTCGCTGAGCACATCGTGGAATCCCTGGTTCAGCTCTTCCTTGATCACTTTGCTTAAAAAATAATACGAAACGCCAAAATGCTCCGCCACGCTGTCCAGACACAGGGTGGTGTTCGCGTATTCCGCCTGCAAATAGGCGAGTATTTCCTCGACCACGTGGCGGTTACGGCGCTCGCCTGAGCGGTGTGCCGCCTCGCAGAGGGACTGATAGCATGTGAGGATTTCCGAAAAAAGCGCTTCGCCGCGTTCGTCTTTCGTGCCTCTCCATTCACTGAGCAGCGAGAGCGCGTGCAGGCTGCGATCCAGCGCGCCTTTATCCTCCGGCTGCACAAGCTCGTACGCTTTGAAGGCCGTGGCGATCATGGAGCTGTACAGGCAGTTCACCATGTCCGGCAGAAGGCGGCGCTCGACGAGGTTGACCTCGCGGATGCTGCTGAGCAGGGCGCAAACCTCCTGCGTCTGCGCGTTGCGAATGCCGCTGAGCAGCTGCATTTCCTTTTCAATAGGGTAGTAAATCATTTCCGCGTCGCCTACCAGCTCATCGTAGCGCACGTACGGGGCGCCTCTATGCGCGCCCGTGCTGTGCAGCGCGCAGGAGGCCTCGCGCAGGCAGCGCTGCAGCTGGCGTATATCCTCATACACCCGGCTCACGCCTACGCGCAAGCCGGGGGCGAATAGGTGCGCGGCCAGCTCGTTCTCCCCGGGCAAAACGGGCTGCGGGTACGCCGCCGTGACGATGCACTGATTTTTGGATAGCCGCATACGAAGCAGCAGAAAACGCTCGTCCACCAATACCTCCAGATCCCCCGTATCCAGCGCTCCCTCTATGACGGCCACCTGATAGCGCGCCCGGTCATCCGGCAGGCCGCACATCTCAGCCTCCTCACGGAGTGCCTCGGACGTGAGGGACGCGCTCTGGGTCAGCAGACGCATGAGCGCCCCCTGCTGCATGGCGCGCTGGCGGGATTGCAGTTCCGCCTGCACCTTGCGCGTCTCCTCTCGCTCCAAGCGCATACGGTCTACCACCAAGGCCGCCTCCTCGCGCAGGTTTTTCGCTGCGGGGGAGTAGCCGCTCGGGAATGCTTGGCGTAGAAGCCCCTCGAAGGGGCGGTAAATGCGCTGGGCCATCACGCGCGCCAGCAGCGCGCCCAGCAGCAGCAGCGCGCCTTGGGCCACGATCCATAGGGGTCCAAAGCCTTTCATACGCTTGAGCACCGCGGTTTCCGGGATCATGTATAAACACTGCAGCCCGGAATGCATACTGCTGCTGAAGAAGAGACGATAGCGGTCTGCGCCGTCTGTAATCCAGCCTCCCTGATCCCTGGGGACACCATCCTGCCAGGGGAAGCCGCCGGAGCGCAGCAGCAGACGATCGCGCATGTCCATGAGCTGAAAGTGCGCGTTATCGCCGACACCGGTATGGAGCAGGTTTGCAAAGCGAGACGCGTCGATGACGGAGAGGAAGTACGCACGATCCTTCAGGTAGCCAATGCTCACTGGCTGTACGTAAAGCATGATCTCGTGAGGGACGCCGTTGGCCGTAGGCGTGGCGGCACGGGCGGGGAAGTAATGGCTGCTCTGCTGCTCTTCAACCTCATTATAAAACGCCCGCGCATCCAGCCCCTCCATGGCGACGTAAGTATGATAAAAATCTTCCGGATTCATGCGGGCATTGCGCGCGCAGACGACCAGATCGCGTTGGGGAAAGTACACCGCCGCGACGTTGAATACCGCATCATAGGTCTGCAGAGGGCGCAGGAATGAGGCGACGATCTGGCAGTTGTCGCGCAGCTGGGCCTCTGTCTCGTCGATGTGAGCGGCGATATCGCGCACATGGCGGTTGTTCGCCAATTCATAGACCAGGTTCAAACGGGCGGAGACATAGGTATCCACCGTCTGCGTGACGTTGCCGATCGACTGCTCGCTGAGCTCCACATAATCCTGTTGTGTCAGGGCGGAGATGCCGCTCCAAAGAGAAAGGGTGAGGATGCTCATCGGCAGCACGAGCGCCAGCACCAGCGTGCCGTACAGCGTATAAAAGGCTCTACGCCGCAGCGTCGATTGAGATAACATGTCAATACCCACTCCTTTCACATTTTATCATAGTGAATTTTACGCAAAAATGCACGTGCTTTTCAAAAATGTGAGTGGCCTCTTTGATTTTGAAAGCGAAATTTTCAATAATGATCCTTGCATAGGGAACGTCTCTCCCGTATGCTTAGGTCAGCCGCCAGGCCGGCGCGCGTTGCACTCGGCCCGGCACATATTCGAAAAGGAGGCTCCCTAGCATGAAGAAAGCCATCTCCCTGTTGCTAAGCGCGCTGCTCATATTGACGGCGACCGCGTCTTTCGCCTCTACGGAAGATGCATCCCCCTACCCGGAGACGCTGCGCATCTTTTGCACGCTCAGCGAACACATCTCCAAGGTGGGCGCAGACGACCTCAACGACACGTACATCTTTCAGGAGGTCGAGCGCATCACAGGCACCCATGTCGAATGGATTCACCCGGCCGCCGGTTCCGACGTCGACGCGCAGATCAATCTGATGGTCGCCTCCGGCGATCTGCCCGACATCATCGTCCGTCAAGACTGGAAAAACTTTTCCGGCGGCGCGAACGTGTGGGCGGACGACGGCGTGATTTACGACTTGACGGAACTGATCCCCGAACATATGCCATACTATAACGCTTACATCACACAGACGCCCAATGCGATCAACGACCTCTCGATCGGCGGGCGGATGTACTACGTATCCGAGATACAGCACGGCATGCCCTTTTCCGGCCCCATCTATCGCGCGGATTGGCTGGAGAAGCTAGGGTTCAACTACCCCACGACGTTGGATGAGCTGTACGATGTGTTGAACGCCTTCAAGACCCTGGACCCCAACGAAGACGGAAAAACGGACGAGTGGGCGATGTCCGGCCTGAAGTTTACGGAAGGCAACTTTGGCCCCTACTTTTTTCTTTGGCCTTTCGGGCTGACCTGTGACTTCATGCAGATCGACGGAAAGGTCACCTACGGCCCCATGCTGCCCGAATTTGCGGACGCAATGGCCTACATTCACAAGTTGTACGAGGATGGCATCCTCGATCCCGATTACGCCACGCAGGACCGCAATTCTTTGGACGGCAAGTTCATGAACGACATGGTAGGCTTTGAATTCGGCATTCAGCCCTCGAAGATGAACAACACCCTGGCAGACACTTCGGATTTCCGCGCAGTCGGCGGGCCGAACCTGAGACTATCCCCCGATAGCCCGCCCTATGTCTTCCATTCCATGTATATCTCCGCCCTGACGCCCTCCTGCGATACGGTGATAACCACCGCCTGCGAAGATCCGGGCAAGGCGCTGCACTGGCTTGACTTCTTCTATGGCGGCGAAGGGAACGTGCTGGCGAACTTTGGAATCGAGGGGGAATCCTTCCGCTACGGTGAGGGCGGCGTACCCACGCGCGACTTTAGCGGCGCGCTGGCGAAGTATCCCGACCGCGCCGAAGCGGACCTGACCTATTTATACCGCATCGGCGGCACCAGCGCCTTCCCGATGCGCATGAGCATTGATTCTTACCTGGAGGGGTTGCATGTAAATTCCGCCGAGGGGTGCACCCGCTGGGCGCAGACGGCCGATACTTCCCGTATGCTGCCCAACGTATCCCTCACGCCGGAGGAACGCGATCAGGTAAACGACAAGCTGGTGGACATCGAGACCTATATCACCGCACAGTACGACAAGCTTATCAACGGGCAGACGCCGCTGGAGGACATCCCGACCATTCAACAAAAGCTGATCGACATGGGCATCGAAGCGTGTATCGACGTCTATCAGGCGGCCTACGACCGCTATCTCGGCAAATAAGCACCGGTCTTGATTGTGCGCCGGGAAGGTTTTTTCCCGGCGCATACGTTTTTTATTTTCAAAATTTGACTACGTCATAGGGGGCCTGTGCATGATCCATCCGATTCCCCTCAAGCGACATCCTTTCGGCACGGTGATGCGCCGCTGCTGGATGCTTTATCTGATGGCGATCCCCGTAATGCTCTATTACATCGTCTTTTGTTACTTGCCGATGTTCGGCATCGTGATCGCCTTTCAGGATTTTCGCATCACGCGCGGCTTCTTCGGCAGCAAGTGGGTGGGACTAAAGAATTTTGAGCAATTCTTCGCCTCGGAATACGCCTGGACCACCATCCGCAATACGCTGTCGATCAGCATCTACGGGCTCATCTTCGCTTTCCCTGCGCCCATTGTGCTTGCGATTCTGCTCAACGAGGTGAAAAACGCGCGATTTAAAAAGTTGGTTCAGACGGTCACCTACATGCCACACTTTATTTCCCTGGTCATCATCTGTGCGATGGTCATGGATTTCTGCTCGACGAGGGGGCTCATCAACACGTTGATTACGGGCCTTGGCGGCAAGGGAATCCACTTTATGACCGAGCCTAAGTGGTTTTATCCCATCTATATCCTCTCGGGCCTTTGGCAGCACCTGGGATGGGATAGCATCATCTATCTGGCCGCCCTCTCAGCCATCGATCCGGAGCTGTATGAGGCGGCGACCGTGGACGGTGCGGGGAGGCTGCGCCGCATTCTAAACGTTACGCTGCCGGGCATCGCCCCGACGATCACGATCCTGCTGATCCTGCGCATCGGCAGCATCATGTCGGTGGGCTTTGAAAAGATCATCCTGCTTTATACGCCCGCCATCTACGAGACAGCAGACGTGATCTCCACATTTGTCTACCGCAAGGGCCTACTGGACGGCAAATACAGCTTTGCCGCGGCCGTGGGCCTGATGAACTCCGTCATCAACTTCGCCTTGCTTCTGGGGGCGGACCGCATTAGCAAGCGCCTGGGACAAAACGGCCTGTTTTAGAGGAGGGGAAGTATATGGTAGAATCCAGATCCACCGGCGACATCGTATTCAAGGTCTTGAATTACGCATTGCTTACCCTCATCCTGCTGATCACGCTTTATCCCTGTTATTATGTGGTGATGGCCTCCTTCAGCGACCCGGTGAAGCTATACGCGGGCAGCAAGTTCTTGGTCGCACCGCGCGGATTTTCCGTAGCTGCCTATGACATTATCTTGAAGCACGCGATGCTGTGGAAGAGCTACGGCAATACGCTCGTTTACGTGGGTCTCTCCACGGTGTTCGGCCTGAGCATGACCATACTGGGCGCTTTCGTGCTCTCACGGCGATTTCTGCCGGGCAAGAACGTGATGCTGATGCTGATCACCGTCACGATGTTCTTCAGCGGCGGCCTGATTCCCACTTACCTGGTGGTCGTGGCGCTGAAGCTCGTGAATACGCGGGCGGCGATGATCCTGCCCGGCCTCATGAGTACATATAACCTGATCATGATGCTCACTTACTTTCGCTCGATTCCGTCCAGCCTGGAGGAATCGGCGACCATCGACGGTGCGAACGACCTGACGATTCTCACGCGCATCGTCGTGCCCCTTTCGCTGCCCGTCATCGCGGTCATCGCGCTGTACATCATCGTGGCAAACTGGAACTCCTACATCCCCGCGACGATCTACCTGCGCAACCGGGAGCTGTTCCCCTTGCAGGTCATCCTGCGCGAAATATTGATTTCCGGCTCCTCAAACCTGGATACGCTCACCTCCGGGTACGACGACTTTGCCGCATACTCCGAATCCGTCAAGTATGCGACGATCGTCGTTTCCACCGTGCCCGTGCTCGCCGTCTATCCTTTTCTCCAGCGCTTCTTCGTCAAAGGCGTCATGCTGGGGGCTATCAAAGGATAGAACCCGCAGATTGATATCATAGGAGGGGTTACATCATGCGAGAAATTCCTGCCTTTTGGAAGACCGACCTCAAGACAATCGATATGCTGGCAAAGAGCGTCCGCATCGCCAAAGCGGAGCGCATCGCCGTCACCCCCGGTCACCGGCCGATATACGCATTTGCCTACGGCGAAAGACGCGTCTCCCCAAGCGCCGCCAATTACAACTCCGCCTGCGGCGCGCGAGACCGGCGGTTTTACGACGACCCGACGGACAAAAATCACTGCGTACTGCTCATCGGCGCGGTGCACGGACACGAGACGGAGGGAACCGCAGCGCTGGTAAATCTGATTACCCTGCTGGAGACAGGGCGCGATCTGTGCGGCGTGGAGAGACCGGCGCTGGCCGCTGCCGCCGCAAAAATACGCCTGGTGATCGTACCGGCGGCCAATGCGGACGGGCGCGCGCGCGTGGCGCCTGCTTCCATGGTCGGCCTCGACGGCAAGGCGCTGCGCCACTGGGGGCAGGGCAATTGGATGGACGGCAGCCTGTGCGGCTGGCCGGGCTGCAAGCAGCGCCATCCGATGAAAGAAGTAAGCTTCCTGGGCGGCTACTTCAACGACGACGGGGTGAACCTCATGCACGACCAGTTCTTTCATCCCATGGCCCAGGAGACGCAGGCCCTGCTCGACCTGGCCGAAGCGGAGCATGCGGACTGCATACTGCAGCTACACGGCGGAAGCAACTCCGTCAATGAGCTGCTGCCGCCGCATTACGTGACCCGGGAGGCCGCTGAGGCCACACGCACCTTGGCCGCTGCCTGCGATGCGGCGGCCAAGCAGGAAGGGCTCACATTTGGCATCCCGCACATTCCGGAGCGTGAGCATGGCGAGACACCGGCCTCTTTCAACCTGTGCAGCGCGCTGCACCACGTCTGCGGCGGGGTGAGCGCCGTCTTCGAATGCAATGAGGCTATTTGCGACGAACCGGGCGTTCATATGACCCACGAGGAGATTTATCGTTCGCACCTCATCCTCTTTGAGCAGTGTTTTCTTCAGTTCGCAGGGAGGGCATAAAAAAACAGGGCCCCAGGCCCTGACAGACTGTTGAAAAACCCCAGTCACTTCGTTGGGGATGCATGAAGGGGAGGACTCCCCTTCATTTGGAATCGTATCGACCGGCTCTGCCGGTCGGGCGGGGCGTTTTCCGTAGTCAGATGCGCAGCATTTGCGGAGGAAAACTTCTCCCGTGTTCTTCGTGCAAAATGATCCTTCATTTTGCACGAGGCCGTCGACTTTGTCGACGGCCAGACAGGGCCCCAGGCCCTGAAAAAGCGTTTGCGTCAGAGCATCCCCGTCAGCAGCGTCATGATCCAACGCGGCGTATCGGGATACACGCTGAGGATGAGCGCGCGCGCAGCGTCCCCGCTAAACGTAGGCGAAGGGAATGTATTGCGGTTAGGGCCGTCGTCTACGAGGGTATGCACGCCCTCTACGATGCGGCCGATGGCCACGGGCGCGTCCGCGTAATAGCCGACGGCCACGCGCGCCCCGCCTGCGCAGGCGCCGAGCGAATAGACGCCTGCGCACAGCGCGCCCCAGGTGACATAACCCAGGGCGATGGCCCCCAGGGCAAACGTGCCCACCGCGATCGTACCGCAGGCGACAGCGAGGCCGACCGCCAACAGCCCCAAAGCGAGAAGCCCCAGGGAGACGAAACCGACGGAGAGGAGCCCCATCGAGACCAGCCCGACGGATACGACCCCCTGCGCTACGATCCCTACGGCGATGACGCCGCGGGCGACGCGGTGGTCTTTCCCCAGTCCGGCGTGGACGCATACGAGCGGCAGATTGCCGACGCGCGCGCGGCTCTCATAATGGACGAGCCTGCGCGAGCGCCTGCAAGGGATTTCGATGACGATCCGAGGGTCGTCCTGCGACGCGCCGGCTTGCGCGGCATCGCCCGCGCCCTGCGGGTTTTCCGGGTCTGCGGCCTCAGCTTTTCCCCGCACCAGCTCGTCCATCGAGACGGCGAGCAGGTCGCACAGGCCGATAAGCTTTTCCATCTCTGGATAAGCGGCGTTCGACTCCCACTTGGAGACCGCTTGGCGCGAGACGCCCAGGACGGACGCGATGTATTCCTGCGAGTAACCGCGCTGCTTGCGCAGCGTATAGAGATTATCACCCAATGACAAACATATCACCTCGGGAGGTAGCATAGCACACCGGGCATAAAAACGCCAGCATTTCTGGATTGCACATTGTCAACCGCTGGTTGCACCTCGGCTTTCGTGGTAAAAAAGACAGGAGAGGCATTCAATATTTACAGCGGGCCGGCACGCTGCTATAATGACATCAATTGATTGCGTGCGCGTAGGACGCCAGAGAGGATGTCTAGAAGATGGAAACGCCCAGAGAACGCTTTGTAAAGGCCCTGAAGCGGGAGAAAATCGAGGGACGGGTTCCGCATTTTGAGCTCGTTTTCTACCTGACGATGGAGGCGATCGGCAGGATTCATCCCTGTCATCGCAATTACGAACAGTGGGATCAGATGAGCCGGAAGGAGCGCAGGCTGCACCTGCGGGATATGGCGCTCAGCTATATCGAAATTGCGGAGAAGTACGAGCACAGCGCGATCTTTGTGCACCCAAACCCAAGTCCGTCCGTCGGCCGGCCTGACAGCATCGAGCCGACGATCGAAATTCTTTCGGAGATTCGGGAGCTATCGGGGGACAAATACTTTCTCATGATGCACGGCGATCCGACGCTTGCGATCCCAACGGGGGAGACCATGATGGAGTTTTCCGCCCAGCTCTACGAAGAACCGGAGCACGTCCATGCGCTTACGAGGAAAAACATGGACTTTGCCATGCGCCTTAGCGACGAGCTGGCCCGCCGCGACGGGCTGCTGGACGGCTTTGCGCTTTGCTCGGACTATTGCTTTAACGTAAACCCCTTCTATACGCGCGACCTTTTCGCGCAGTTTGTCCAGCCCTACCTGCGGGAGATCATTTCGTACTACCACGCGCAGGGGTATTACGCGATCAAGCATACGGACGGCAACGTCATGCCGATCCTGGATATGATCGTGGATTGCGCGCCGGACGCCGTCCACTCCCTCGATCCGCAAGGCGGCGTGAGCTTGGCGGAGGTCAAGCGCCTGTACGGCGACCGGGTCTGCCTGATCGGCAACGTCAACTGCGGCCTGATGCAGACGGGCACGGAGGAGGAGCTCATCGCCGATACGCGCCGCGCGCTGCGCGAGGGAATGCCGGGATACGGATACATCTTCTCTACGTCCAACTGCGCGTATACCGGCCTGGGGCTCGACCGCTACGAGCTCATGCACAGCGTATGGATGAACGAGGGCGTTTACAGGTAGCGGGTTTTGAAAATCTGGGGACGGCCGCTTACTGGCTTATGAAATGAAAAAGGACCGCTACGGCGGCCCTTTTTGTTTAGGGGTTTTCGTATTCTTCGACCTCGATGGATTCCAGCAGCGCGCGCGCGTAGCGTTCGGACAGGTATTTCGAGGAGTAGAAGGCCTTGGCGCCGTTCGAAGCCTGCACCACGCCGATGTCCTCATATTCCGGCTCAAACCGCATGCGCGCGGCCACGCCGAGCAGCTCGTCGTGCGTAAAGCGGAAGGGCGTATCCTCCAGCTTGGAAAACTGCGTGGGTCGGGGATACAGCTTACAGTCGGAGCGCGTGATGCTCGCGACGGTGTAGAGAAGATCCTTCTCCTGGATCATGGTATCCAGCTCCGCGTAATGGTGCGTCATCAGGCTGGATTCGAAGTAATACGTGTCCTTTTTCCCTTGGATGGAGGCGATGCTTTGCAGCTCCGCGGGCATTTCTTCGGTGCCCATCTTGGCAAGAAGAGCGCTCATTTCCTCTTTGCCGATGCCTTCGGGAGGCTGAAGCAGCAGCTGCTTACACGCCGTGACCTGCGACCGAATGGTACGGGCGCGCAGGTACTCGTAGAGCGCCTGCGCGCCGCTGGGCCCCTCTTCCTGGGCAGGGGATTCCACCGGAATCCCCTGCTCCTCGATCGAAGAGCGCGTATCGTCCATTACGGAAGCAGGTTGAGCGCAGCAAGATCATCCGCCACGTCGGCGAGATCGAACTTCTCGAGCGTCTCGCGCGTGGGCGCACCTGTCTTCGGATCCCAGCCGAACTGCTCGTAGAACAGGGTCAGCGCGTTTTGCCAGTCCTCGCGTTCCAGCTTCACGGTGCCCTCGGTGAACGGCTCAAAGTCCGGATCCATATCGAAGATGAAGGAAGCCACCACGTCGTGATTGTTGCGCATATCGGTGGTGCCCGCCGCCTTGACGGTCATGGCGCGGTGCAGCTGGATGCAGCGCTCGACGGCGTGATCCAACGATTCCTCGGTCCACGCCTCGCCGGTGATGGCGCTCATGTACTGCGCTTCCACGCTCAGGTCGCCCTTGTAGCCGCGCTCTTTGCGGGGCGAGAAGGTCATCGGCCACACCCAGTTGCACAGGGTGAAGCTGTCGTGCAGCACCTGGCGCATGACGCCGAACTTGGCGAAGCGGGCCTTGTTCTCGTTCATCTGCGTGTACTTCTTGGGCGCGTCCAGGCAGCCCTCGCCGAAGATATTCTCGACGATGTCCTTCTGGATCTCGTAGGGCAGGCCGGAGCCGGTGATGTTGACGATGGTGTGGCACATGCCGTCGCGGTTGTAGATGACGTTCGTCAGCAGGCCGACCTGCGCCGCGCACTCGTTGCCGTGGTGGCGCTTCGCGCCGATGACGCCCCACAGGGCCATCGACTGGGAGTTCAGGTACTCGTCACCCAGGATATCATGGTACTTCTGATCGACGTAGTACGCGCCCTGCGCCAGGTTAAACATCGAGTGGCTCGGGTTGAGCAGGCAGGCTACGATGTCGTTCAGGAAGGAGAGATCGCCCTTTTCGCGCTTGGACCAATCGATGGCGTCGAACTCTTCTTGCGTAACGACCTGGCGAAGCAGCTTGTAATCGTCCTTGAAGAAGTAATTTAGCGTCGCGGCCAGTTCGCCATAGTTGTCCCACAGGCCCATGTCGTCGGCCAGGATCGCCGCGTAGACGTTGGCCATCAGCTGGCCGTCGCCCTCGCGCTCCATGTCGGGCACGTTGCTGACCAGGCCCGCGAAGCCGCTGCCGCGGTTGCCCAGGCAGGTGTTGGCGTGGTTGCCCACGACGCCGGTCATCTCCTCCATCTTGGGGAGGTGCAGACCGCCGTAGCAGCGGATCGGGCACATCGTGCAGCCGGACATCTTCACCGTGTAGGGCTCGGCGATCGCGCCATGGTCCTTCACGGCCTTCTGGCAGCGGTAGCCGACCAGCGTCGGCTGGCCGGGCGCGGACTCGCCGGTGTCGACAGGGCCGCCCTCCGCAGCGCCCCAGGTCAGGCCCGGGTGGCCCGTCCAGCGGGTGGAGGAGTTCTCGTATTCGGACCAGGACTGCGCGACGGTCGGCACCACGTGGTTGTTGTTGGAGCCGATCAGGTCGCTCATGACGTAGTTATTCAGCTCCAATACCTTCTTGGGCTCGGCGATCTCAATGCCCTTCGTGCCGTAGAAGGCGATGGCCTTGAGCTTCTTGGAGCCGAAGACCTTGCCCAGTCCGCCGCCGCCGCAATGGCCGATGCCGGTCATGACGCAGGAGAGGTTGACCATCGCCTCGCCGGCCGGGCCGATGGAGACGACGTTTGTATCCTGCGCGGTTTCGGTGACGATCGCCGCGGTCGTATCTTCGGTGCCCTTGCCCCACAGGTGGGATGCATCGCGGACCTCGACCTTGTCGTCGTTTACGTAGATGTAGACGGGCTTGTCGCTCGCCCCTTCGATGATCACGGCGTCATAGCCGCAAACCTTCATCGCGACGGCCGTGTCGCCGCCCATATGCGCGTCGACGATCGCGTTGTATTTGGTGAAGGGGGAGAGGGTGGAAATCGTCGTGCGGCCGCTGCATGGCGCGCTGGAGCCCGTGTTCGGGCCGACCGCAAAGACGATCTTGTTTTCGGGCGCGGCGGGATCCGTACCGGCGGGGACTTCATCGTAAATGATGCGGTTGGCCATGCCCTTGCCGCCGATGTATGCAAAGTATTTTTCGCTGCTTTCGATCGCGAAGGAACCATCTGTCAGGTTCACGCGCAGCAGATTACCCATCCATCCGTTCATGAATTCTTACCTCCTCAATCGATTACAGCGCGGCGGCTACATCTTCCCACGGAATCATGCGCAGCGCGCTGGTCGGACAGCCGGCGACGCAGGCGCCGCAGCTGATGCACTTGGTGGACTTTTTCGTTTCCACGTCGATGCGGGGCATATGCCAGGGGCAGGCCTGCGCGCAAGCGCCGCAGCCCACGCACTTTTCCTCGTCTACAACGCGCGCGCCGCTGGCGGGATCCGCCGAGATCGCCTGCATCGGGCAAGCCTTTACGCAGGCGGGGTCGGCGCACTGCTTGCAGGTTTCGGGCGCAAAACCCCACGTGCCGAACACGCCGTCGCCGTGCTTGTAATCGTCGGTCGGGCCCTTCGCGCCGAAGTTCACGTTCTGACGAACGCGGATGCGGGCCATGTAGGGATGCACATCGCCGTCATTGGCCAGGGTGCAGTTCGCCTCGCAGCGCTGACAGCCCGTGCACTTTGCGCGGTTGGCGACTAGCAGGAAATCCGGAGCGGCGATGGTTTCGACCATCCCTGCGTCCGCCTGCGCCTGCGTGCAGCCCAGCACGGAGAGCATGCTGCTGGAAAGAGCGACGCCAGCCAGGCCCTTGCCGGAGAGCTTCAGGAACTGACGGCGTGTAAACTCGCGAGCCAACAGCGTCTTTTGGTTTTCAGACATAACCTTGTTCCTCCTTACCGTATCTGGTCAACAAAAAAACGCCTAAAGAACCCGCCCTCCTGTATGCATCCATACAGGAGGAGGATTTTTAGACTCCTTCGCAAAGGCAGGCGGGGGGATCACTCCCCTCACCCATTGGCCTGAAACGCCGCGTGGGTCTCCCAGGCTCGGAGCGTTTTATGTTGTACACATTATAGCATGAAGCCTGTTAAAACACAACGCATCTTTGTGGTTTTACTCCCAATCGAGCGGGTAATAATCTAGTGCATATTCCAGCTTTTTCCCCAAGTCGACCAGCTTCCCGGCGATGCGCAGGGCGTCTTCTCCGCCCGCCTCAAAGGGCGTAGGCATGAAGTCGTTGGACTTTGCGGCAGAGCTGATCCGGCTGGGGATGATGCGCATGCCCGCATCCTCGGTCGTGCCGTCGGGCTTTACGCGGATGCGCTGTTGGAAGATGAAGGTATCCATGTCCGAGGGCTTTCCATTGCCCGCGAAGGAGAAGTTGCCCAGCGAATAGCAGATGTACTTGCCCTTATAATATTCGATGGGGTTGATGCGGTGACTGTGGTGGCCCAATACGAGATCGGCGCCCGCGTCGATGGTCGCGCGACCGAGCGGCACCTGCCGTTCATTGGGCGCATAATCCTTCTCTTCGCCCCAGTGATAGCTGACGACGACGATCTGGCAGCCTGCATCCCGCAGGGCCTGAATATCGCCGGGCATGTTTTCGTATATTTCGGGATACTTCCCGTTAAAGGTCTGGTACGAGAGCATGCCGACCTGAATGCCCGTCTTCGTCGTGTAGATGCTGGAGCCCAGATGGCCGCTGTAGAGGATGCCGGCGTCATCCAGGGCCGCGCACGTATCCGCATAGCCCTGCTCGCCGTGATCCATCACGTGGTTATTCTCCAGCGATACGGCCTCCACGCCGCTTTCCTCGAACATCGCGGCGTACTCCGGCGGCGCGGAAAAGAGAAAGGCGTTGTCTTTCTTTTCACGGTTGATCGGGGCGGTCGTCAGCGTGCCCTCGAAGTTGACGATCGTCAGGTCGTCCTGGTTAAAAATATCCTTAACATTGCGGAAGGGGAACGTGATGTCGCCCTCCTGCTTGTCAAGTTGTTTGTCAAAAAGGCTTTTTCCGCTTTTGCGTACGTCGCCGCCGATGGTCACATCGCCTGTCGCGCTGATGGTGACGAGGATGCTGCCGTCCTCCTCGTAGGGCGAAAAGGCGTCCTCCTCCTGCGCGTCCTCAGCTGCGAGTTCGTCGCCTGCGACGTATTCGAGGCCGAAACCGCCTGCGAGCGCGCCCGCGGGGACCGCCGTCGCGACCAAGAGCGCGAGGAGAAGGGCATAAATGAGGGAGTTTAGACGTTTGATGGGAAACACCTCCTGATTCGTACTGTTTATCTAACGCAAAGGGGAGCCGTGTTGCTCCCCTTTAAGACTGCGCCGGACGCTTGCCGGATTCTTTTTTTCGATTATTTTTGAAAACAAAATCCCGCTGGATGATAAAGCTGATAAAAAACAGGCAGATGTCGATGGGCAGCTTGGCGATACGGGCGGGGATGGCTTGGGAGAGCAATGCCGTCAGGCCCGCTCCGATCCCCAGCTGCACGACGGCGAGCATGTAATAGCGGATGATGGCGCTGTGGCCGCCCAGGCCGCCGAAGACCGTATGCTTGTTGAGGTGATAATTGACGAGGGAGGAGATGACGCGCGCGCCGCCGTAGCTGCACCCCACCGCCCAACCGGCCGGCATGAGCCGCACGAAGAGCGGGTAAAGCAGCAGGTAAAGGCCGTAGTCGATCAAAAAAGAGGCGGCGGAAGAGAAGATAAAGCGAAAGATGACGCGGTAAATGCGCCAAGCGTCGCGCACCGGGTTGAAGTGCGATCCCTTGTTGTCGTCGAGATAGATCGTCTCGATCGGAATTTCGACCACGTCCATGCTCATCTCGCGCAGCTTGAGCAGCACGTTCATCTCGTATTCGTAGCGCTCGCCGTCGATGCGCGCCATGGCGGCCAGCGAGGCGGCGGGCAGGCCGCGCAGGCCGGTCTGGGTGTCGTGCACGCGCAGCCCGCTAGCCAGATGATACACGATGCGCGTGATCGCGTTGCCGGCGCGGCTCTTGAAGGGGACGTCGCCGGTGAACGCGCGCGAGCCGAGGATGAGCGCCCGAGGGTGCTGGGCCATCGCCTCGATGACGCGCTGAATGTCGTCCGGGGTATGCTGGCCGTCGGCGTCCGCCGTCACCACGCCGCGCGCCTGCGGAAAGCGAAGCATGATTTCGTTCAGGCCCGTCTTGAGCGCTCGCCCCTTGCCCATATTGACCGCGTGGCGGACGACCGCCGCGCCGGCCTGCTCGCAGCGCATAAAGATATGTAGGTAGCGCTCCTGCCCGCCGTCGTCCACGACCAGCACATCCTGCCCGCGGTCGATCAGCGTCTGGACCAATGTGACGAGGCGCTCGTCCGGCTTATACGCGGGGATGAGCACGACGGTGCGCCCTTGTTTTGTATCTGGCATTGAGGAATAACCCCTACCTCTCTTCGTACTGAGGGCCGCTCGTAGCGGCCCTGAAAACCGTGTATCAGTATAGCGGCATCGCGGGAAAATGTCAAATTCGCGGCGCGTCAGTTTTGCTCCCAGAGGATAAATGTGAAGCCGGGCACGGCGACGTCGGCGCCGCTCTCGCTTTGCTCGATAAAGGGCTCGGTGACGGAGGCGTAGACGACGATGTTCGAACCCTCCTCGATCCCGGGGTTGTCGCTGCAGGAGATGAGGACGGGGCTGGTCCAGTTCCCCTTGGCATTTTTGACGATGTTCATGCGGATGAACCACGCGCCCTGCCCCTGTGATATACCTACAACCTGGCCGGACAGGCGCATGACGGCACCTAGATACTGGCTGCTCTTATTCTGCAGGTTCGCGTAGGAGATGCGCTGCGCGGAATCCTTGATCTGCTGCATCCGCTGTTGCTCGGTGATAACGCGGGTGAAGCTGACCGGGATGCGGCGCTGATCGTAGCCATCCTTATTGACGGCGAGCGTGTAGGCATACTCGCCCTCCGCCTTCGTGGTGAGCTCGAAGGAGAACGCGCCAGAAGAGGACGCGCGCTTGGTGGTGACGCCGGTTTCAGTCAGAAGCTGCAAATTTGCGCCCGCGACCGTCGTGCCGGACAGCATCGTCGTATCGCCGGTCACCTGACCCTCCGGCCACTCGGTGAAGTTGACGGGCAGCAGCCGGGGCTCGTACGTCAACGGGCCGGAGACGGATGCAGGGGTGAATCCCTCCTTTTCGGCGGTCAGCGTGACGGTGTAAATCCCTGCCTCCGGCAGTTCAAAGACGAGCCTGAACGAGCCGTCGGCGTTTGCGGAGCCTACGGAGAGCACCTCTTCCTCCGATTCGCCGTCGGTATAGGTCAGCGCGAGCCCTGCGTTTGCGCTTGCCGTGCCCACCAGCGTGAGCGAGCCGATCCCCGTCTCCGTAGGCAGGGTTACGTCGAGGGAAACGGGAAGCGGCGGCGGGTCGATTTGGACTGTAAAGACGAAATTTTCCAGGATGCTCTGGCGAAACCAGGTGAGATCGGCGTTTGTGAGGCGGCGGTCCTTGACGGACCAGTCGATGATATAGTTGACGCCGTTGCGGATCGTAAAATATTGCAGCCCGCGCTCGGTGATCGCCTCGTTCTCCTTTACGGTGTAGCGCAGCAACAGGAAACGGCCCATGGACGAATGCGTCAGCCAGGAGGCGGACTGGTAGCGTACGTTGCTCCGCTGGCCTTCGTAACGGTTGTTCGAGAATAGGTTTTTCAGAGCGGTCCGCTCGCTGTCCGTCGCCCGTTCGATGTCGTGTATACGCAGGCTCCGTTCATCCGCGGTGACGATGAGCCGCAGGCTCTGCTGAAAATCCTCCGACCAGCCCTCGCATACGACGCCGTCGCGCGCATAGCGCGCGGCCATGGCCTGCGCATCCATGCCCGCTTCGCCGAGCACATCCTTGTAAATGCGCACGGTGGAGGGGGAGAGCACGAGCCACGGATCCGGGAATTCCATCGCCGCGCCCGAGTCCTCCATGACGACCTGCTGCGCGAGCGCGCCTGAGGCGAAGCATACGAGCGACAAAGCCATCAACAGGAAAAATGCGCGTTTCATGATGGCGTCCTCCTTTAGACCCTTTCTTTATTCGTTGTAAAATGCCAGGCGGACGACGGGCAGCTGCGCGCCCTCGTAATCGGCGGTCGTTCCCTCAACGGTGACGTACACCGTGAGGATGTCCCCTTCGCTGAAGGAAAGGATTTCGTCGCAGACGATCCACAGCGGATCGACCCACTCCCCCCGGCTTGGGTTGCGCGTATACAGGAGCAGGCAGGGCATGCCGTCCATATCGCCAAACGCGCCGATACGCCCGCGGAAGGTGAGCTTTTGATCCTTACAGGCCGCGACATCCTTGGCGAGCTGGCTATAAGAGGTGGCGGATAGCGAGCCTCTGAAAGCGGCGAGGCGCTCCCGATCGCTGAACTTACGCGCCACCGTATACGAGGTGGAGCCGTCGTGCAGCCCCTTCTTTTTGACCGTCAGTTCGTAGGTGACCTCGCCCTCCTTTTCCTGCGTCACGGGCACGGAGAACACGCCGTTGCCGTTCGACTTGACGTTGGTGGAAAGGCCGGGGCCCTTGGCATAGACGGTCGCGTTCGGCTCGGTCACGCCGCGCAGGTAGAATTTGCTCTGCTCGACGACGGAATCGGGCTCGGTGACGGTGAGGGCGGCCGTACGCCGCGCAAAACGGACGGCATATGTCTGCGAGGCGGGGGCCTGTCCGGTCAGCTCTGCCGTGACGGTCAGGGCGAGGACGCCCTCCTCGGGCAGCAAGCCGCTGAGCTTATAGGCGCCGCCGCGGTCCGCGGTGGCGCGGGCGAGCTGCGTCTCGCCGGCGAGGAGCTTGACCGTCGCGCCCGCCATGGTCGTTCCGGTGATGGCGAGCTCCTCTTCGTCCGTCCAGGCGGGCATATCGCTTACGATCAGCGTGAGCCCTTCCACGTGCTGCGTCATCGTCGCGGAGCCGGGCGTGGGGCGCGGGGTCGGGCTGGGCGTCGGCACGGGCGAAGCGGTGGCGGTCGGTTCGGGCGTCGCGATGCGGCCCAGGTATTCGACGCGCCCCAGCAACGATTCGACCGCGGCGGCATCGGAAGCGTCCGGCCGCCTGCCGATGACGGTCGCACGCAGCAGATAGAGCTGGCTGTGGCGCAGCGTCGTATAGGTGAGGGTATACAGCGCCACGTCCCCCTGCAGGGTGGAGGAGACCATCGTCAAGTATTCGGGCAGACGCTTCGACCAAGCGACATCTTCGTACATGCCGGAGGCGGAAAACAGATCGGCAAACGCCTGCCGGTCCGCCTCCTCCATGCGTGCGACGTTTTGATAGGAAGCGAAATCCCCCGCGGACGCGACGGACAGAGCGTATTGCCCGCCCCCCTCCGGCAGAACCTCCATGACGGTCTGCCCCGCGATGAAGCTGGAGAGCATGACCTCCGGCGTCGTCCCCAGCACGCCGAGCAGCTCGGCGTGCTCGGCGAGGTTTTGCTGCGTGAGCACCCGCTCGCCGGGCTCGGCTGTAAAGCGGAAGCCCTCATAAGGAAATACGTAGG
>JAEYAR010000017.1 GCA_023404715.1 Bacillota bacterium
AACCTGCTCACCGTCTCGATCCGTACGCGATCGACAGGCAGGGGAGGATGGGGCGGCTTTGGCTTAGGGGGCTCTCAGCGCGGCACGGTCATCCTGACGATGGACGACGTGCTCTCTTGGGAGGATCAAGAATCGATTGCCTCGGTATCCCCGACGGTGAGCGGGAGCCTTACAGTCAAGGCGGGTAGCGTCAATACGACCACGTCGGTCATGGGCGTGCTGCCCTCGTACAAGGAAATCCGCAATCAGGGCGTATCCGATGGACGCTATATCATCCAAGCGGATGTGGATAACCGCAGCGCCGTGTGCGTCGTCGGCGTGGATATCGCCGAGGAGCTGTTCGGCACCACGAACGTCGTCGGAAATAAAATGTCGATCAATGGCCGGCAGTTCAAGATCGTCGGCTTGCTGGAGAGCAAGGGCAGCTCCGGCGGCGCGTCGTCGGACGAGGTGGTCGTCATCCCCTTCACGCTCGCTCAACGCATGCTGGAGAGCACCAGCATTTCCTCCATCAGCATCTCGGCGACGGACGCCGCGTCGGTCGACGCCGCGCAGACATACATCGAAGACAACCTATATAAGCGCTATCAGAACGAGAGTTCATATTCGGTCATGAACCAGAGCGAGATGCTCTCCACAGTCGAGGAGACGACGGGCACGCTAACGCTCATGCTCGGCGGCATTGCGGGCATCTCCCTGCTGGTCGGCGGCATCGGTATCATGAACATCATGCTCGTCTCCGTCACAGAGCGTACGCGCGAGATCGGCATTCGCAAGGCTATCGGCGCCAAGCGGCGCAACATCCTCCTACAGTTCTTGATCGAGGCCATCGTCATCTCGGGCTTAGGCGGACTGCTCGGCCTGCTGCTGGGCGCGCTGCTGATGGATGCGCTGGAGGGCGTGCTAGGCATGACGCTTGCCATGTCGCCCGGCGTCGTGCAGCTGGCAGTCGGCTTTTCGATGGCCGTGGGCATCGTCTTTGGGCTGTATCCGGCGAGCAAGGCGTCTAAGCTGCGCCCGATCGAGGCCCTGCATTACGACTGATGCGACTGACCGGCAAAAATTCAGCGTTGACGAAATGGTTGCTTTGTAATACAATTTCAATAACGATACAACGCGTGGTGCGCGCTGATTATAGCTGGGAGGTCTAAATGATGTTTGGCAACAATGCAGGGAAGATCGATCATCTTGTGGAAAAGAAAAAGGTAGACAAACTGGCGCAGCTGGCGGGCGACAAGCACGTGGAGACGGCCGTCGCGGCGATCGTCGGGCTTGGCAAGGTCGGCGGCGAGGTCGCAGTAAACACGTTGGTCTCGATGCTGCATTCGCCTGACAAGCAGATTCGTATGGCTACTGCCAAGGCGATGGGCGAGATGAAGGATCCGCGCACGCGCATGCACGTGAGCCATCAGATCACCATCGAGACGGACGCAGAGGTGAAGGCGGCATTTCAAACCGCGTTGCATTCCATCACGACAGACGTCAAGTAAAATCGGTACGATTGCATCCTGAGCGGAAGATTCGGTTGAGCAAGTCCGGCGTTTCGCCGGCCTTGCTTTTTTTTCGCATCCATGCTATGATGCACGAAACCTCGGGGATGAATCCTGTCCGATGGGATCAAACTAATCCGCGGGTGAAGCGCATGAAAGCAGGTGGCAAAATGCCTCATATAATAGGCGAACGCGTAATGCTGCGCGAGTATCGCGAGGAGGATTTCCCGGCAATCCGGGCATGGGTGAACGACCCGGAGACGACGCGCTATCTATCCGGCGCTTTTTTGATGCCGCATACAACCCTACAGACCGAGCAGTACATGCAAAATATCCTGTCCGGCAAGGCGGATGGCTATCACTTTATCGTCGCGCAGCGCGAGAATGGCGCCTATCTAGGGCAGATCGACTATCTGTTTGTGCACCCGGTCAACCGTTATGCCGAACTGGGCATGGTGCTGGGCAGCGCTGCGCAGCGCGGGAAAGGCTATGGAAGGGAAGCGCTCTCGCTGATGCTCGCCTTCGGCTTTGAGAGCTTGAATTTGCATCGCGTCGGGCTGGAGGTATTTGCGCAAAACGAGCGCGCGATTCGCTGCTACCGTTCCTGCGGCTTTACGCAGGAGGGCATCCTGCGCGCACACGAATATTCAGGGGGACAATACCGCGATATCCTGCGTATGGCGATCCTAAGGGAAGAGTGGGCATCGCACCCGCGGGGAGATGCCGGCATACGTTAAAGCGAACGATGTCTGCCCAAAGCGTCTAAAAAGACGGCGTATTTCGCAGAAATTCGCCGTTTTTTGCGCCGGATATGCAGCATTGTATTGATTTTTATGATTTATTCCATTACAATGGTGCATTAGTTGGGATGACATTACGGACAAACGGAGGGATTCCGTATGGAAATCAAGGTTTCTAAATTTGGGGGCAGTTCCCTGGCCGATGCAGGCCAGTTTGCCAAGGTGAAGGATATCCTGCTCAGCGATCCGGCGCGGCATTACGTCGTGCCCTCGGCCCCGGGCAAGCGCAACGGGCAGGACAAGAAGATCACCGATATGCTATATGAGTGCCATCGCCTCGCACGCGCGGGCGAGGACTTTGCTACGCTCTTTGAGACCATTGCGGACAGGTATCGCTGCATCGCGCGCGATTTAGCGCTCGATACGCCGCTGGAAGACAGGCTGATCGAGATTCGCGAGGGCATCCGTGCGAGCTCGCAGCCGGATTACGCCGCCAGCCGCGGCGAATACTTAAACGGCATTTTACTCGCGGATTACCTGGGATGGGATTTTGTGGATGCGGCGGACGGCATCATCTTCGGGGATGACGGCAAGCTCGATCAGAACGAGACGCAAGATACGCTCTCTAAACTGCTCAAGGCGCACCCCTATGCGGTGGTGCCGGGCTTTTATGGGCGCATGAAGGATGGGACCGTGCATACGTTTTCGCGCGGGGGAAGCGATATCTCGGGCGCGATCGTCGCGCGCGCGGTGCATGCAGACCTGTACGAGAATTGGACGGATGTGTCGGGGTGCCTGATGGCGGATCCGCGCATCGTGCGCAATCCCAAGCCGATTCATCATGTGACGTACAGAGAGCTGCGGGAGCTGTCGTACATGGGCGCGAGCGTTCTGCACGAGGATGCGATCTTCCCGGTCCGCATGGCGGGCATCCCCACGAACATCCGCAATACCAACGCGCCGGAGGAGCCGGGCACGTTGATCTCGCACGATGCGGAGGATTTGGACAACGAATACGTGATCACCGGCATTGCCGGCCATAAGGACTTTGCCATCGTCTCGGTAGAAAAGGCGATGATGAACGCGGAGCTGGGCTTTGGCCGCCGCGTGCTGCAGGCGGTGGAGGAGACCGGCATCTCGTTTGAGCATCTGCCGACCGGCATCGATACGATGTGCGTGGTTTGTCATGAACGCATGCTGGACGGCAAGCGCGATCAGCTGGTGCACCGCATCTACGAGTTAACCGATCCGGACTCGGTGGAGATCCACTCCGGCCTCGGGCTGATCGCTACCGTGGGAAGGGGCATGGTGCGCTCCAAGGGCACGTCGGCGAAGCTGTTCAACGCGTTGCAGCGCGCGGGCATCAACGTACGCATGATCGATCAGGGTTCCAGCGAGCTGAACATCATCGTGGGCGTCGATAACCTGGACTTTGAAAACGCCGTGCGCGCGATTTACCGCGCGTTCGTGACGGACGTGGACAGGGAACGGATGTAAGGCATTCGTATGAAAAACAGCGCCCGCTTTCATGTTGTATGAAAGCGGGCGCTGCTTTTATAGCAAGATACGATAGGCGATGCCTGGACGAAGAGATACCGGCAATCCATCACAGGTCGCGGTTAGCGTCACTGGGGGCATCTCTACGCCGACAGGCGTCACAAGCCTCGTATCCCCCGGGCGCAGAGAACAGGGTAAGACTACAGGCGAATAAGGTTCCTCCCAAGCGACGTAAAGCAGAATGGATCCGTCCGGTTGGGGAATCATCGCAGTGCCGTTTTCAATCCATCGTGTTCCTTTGATATCGACGCGGCACATAAGCGCCTCAAAGTGCACGGCTATACGGGAGTTGTCCTCATAAAACACGATTTTCCATCCATCCCTCTCTTCATAGCGGACCGCCTGTGCATCTCGCAGAGCATTGAGCGGCGCTTGGAGCATAAAATATGCGTCCGTCAGCCGTTTGATCGGGGTGGAGGCGGTTACGTCGTCGCTGAAAAAACCGCCATAAAGCAGGCCGTCGAGGATTTCGGTGGGGTGATCTGTGTGCGTGCCGCCATAGTCAGCCCTGCCATGTACTAAGAAAGGAACCATTGGAATGCGCCGGTCGCCTTCGTATAGCGGCCGCGGCATGCGCTGCATGTGCCAGAAATACGATATGGTTCCTACGAAGGGGAGACCACAGGCTTCGCTGCTTACGTCAAGACCGCATTCGTTAAACTGGCGGACGAGACGCAGACGAGCCTGTAAATCCTCCTGTTTACCGCTTGGCGAGCCCTTGCGAAAGTCTACACGAAAGACGGACGCGGTTAGTACGTCGAGATGATAGGTCGACAGCAAAAATGGATAACGCGCGAGCGTTTTGTAAATCCGCTCATGGGTTCCGTGGGCGGTATAATAAGGTAAACTGGTCCAATATGCCTGTTTGTTGTTCCAAACGCCACCTCGAAGCAAATGGCCGTTGTTATCTCGCGAGACGACATCCGCGTCAAAATCGAGGCTTTCGCGGTATACGTCGTCGTAGTTGTCGTGAAAGCTGACCGTAGCGCCCAAGCGGCGCGCTTGTCTCACTAAGTCAACGAGGCTGTCCTCTGAGCCGGGGTTCTCGTTTAGCGTAAAGACGTGCGGGTAACGGTCGTCATGCCCGTCGTTTTGAAAGCCGACGAGGTAGACGATTTGCCCTGCGCCACCAGTGCGCTCATAAACGCTACGGATGATATCGGCTGTTTGTGCGTAGGTGGTCTGTAGGCCGTCGCAGGGCGAACCGAGGAAGACTTTATATACCATGTGATCGCGATACAGGGCGCAGGGTTTTGGCGGGAGCGTCGCACGTAGATGAGCGGTGCCCGTCACCCAACCGCATGCGTCCGGCAGCTCGCGGCTTTCGATCAGTTCCAGCGTGAGCCGTGGCGCTAAATCGGGCAGGGTAAAATCTGGTTCGATGGGGTATAAGGCTTCCTCGTCGACTAACAAGGACGGCCCTTCTTTCGCACGTCGATAAGATACGTCATGATGGGTGTAGCGATGGCGGAGCAAGACGCCGATTTGTGCGTAGCGCGCGCCAGACTCCCCACCGACGCGTGAAGTGAGCATATCATCCATCGAATGCACGCGCACCAGTGCAGTTAAGCCACGGGTATAAGCGATCGCGCAGGCGCCAAGGGAGTCCAAAATCCAATTGTATCGATGATCTACAGCGCCGTCTGACGCGTTTTGGGGGTTGATCAGGCGGCCTCCGTGCGCGGGCAATGCGAGCCGGGCGTGCGGGTCCGCAGCATTGGCAGCGGCGATCCCCTCCAGGCGAACAGAGGCGAGACAAAAATCTTCGCCTTCGCTCAATACGCGAATAGACAATTCTACCTTCGTGCGTTCGACCTTAGCGATGATCTCAAGCCGTATGCATTCAGCCGTATCGCACGTCAGCGTCGCTTGCCAGGCGATGCCATTCGGTAGCACGCGCCGGTCATAGACGACGCGCGGGCTATCGTCCGAGATCACTTCCAAGAGGCCGCTCAAACGATGAAACACCACGTATGAATTGGAAATTGCGCCTGGATTCGAGGCGAGCCGTCCGTCGGCAAGCAAGAGACTTGGCTTTATACCAAACGAAAACATCGTTATGTCCTTTCTCGGGCCTGGCCGGTAGAATCGAGGATTGGAAGAAAGAAGGGCCCGGCGGGCAGTCCATGCCCATTTTGTATTGCGGTGTCCATCAAAGGCCGCCAGGCATAGCGAATGAAACGGGGAGCTGGGACTATACGGCTCATGCATAGCAGCGCGCTTGGAAGCAGAGATATCTCATCCGCCGCTTCGAAGACCTTTCCGTCCGGTGAAAGCTCGATGAAAGGCTGGGATTCACAGCGCAGCCCCTGCGCGTGAGAAAAACAGACTACAATTCCTCCAGACGTTTCAATCGTGAAAAGAGCCACCGGGCCTTGACCGCAGGGGATCTTTGCGTATACGCACTCAAGCGCCAATAACGCCATTCGCTCGCCGGCCTCGATTTTGCGCGTCGGATGAATATTACATGCGTCGCCGAGATCCGGAATACACCCCAGATATACGCCGGGGCATGTGTTTGCAAGACGGCGCTGCTGATCGCGGATTTGCATCCAATCGCAAGGAGCGGCCCGGCGGTCTGTGTCGTAGGGGGCGAGCTGGGTGAGCAAAAAAATGAGGCGATCATTTTCGAAGGCTTGCCGCCAGTCGCCAATCATGGCCCGCATTTCCTCCTCATACCTAAAAACATCCTCAACTACGGCGCTGCTTTCCCCCTGATACCAGAGGACGCCGCGCATAGCGAACGGAAACACTCGGCTTAACATATATGTAAACAGGCAGGCGGGTTCATTGGGATCGCCCACGGCACCGTCGGGCGGCCACGGCAGCGTACCGTCCAGTTTCCAGTAATAAAATGGATTCTCAAGCGATGAGCATATGATCTCCTCCGTAGACATTTTAATCATCGAAACTGAGCGTTTGAAGGCGGCCTGAGAGGATTTGGCCAGATCGCCAAGTTTGCATCGAAGATGCTTGAATGCATCGCTGTCCCCGCTAAAGACGTCTGATGAAGCGAGTGTCTGCGGACTGACCCAGGGCTGTACCTTCGTTCCACCCCAGTTGCAGCTGATGATCCCTACAGGAACATCCATGGATTTGGCAATTTCGTCGCCGAAAACATGGCCGATCGCTGAAAACAAAGCGGCGTTTTTACGTTCCGCCTTACGCCATGGTTGAGGATCAGAGGATTCAGGAAGAAAATGAAAGCTAAATTGCCGGTTGCATGGATAGGAGCGCCGAGAAACAACCTTGAGACGTAAAACGGGGAAGTGCTCCGCGTCCAAATAAGACTGTGCGCCGCTGGCGCACATGAGCGGCATCTCCATGTTGGATTGACCGCCAGCCAGCCAGACCTCGCCTACGTAAACGTCCTGCAGAAGGATAGATTCTTTGCCGCAGCTGGCGGTCAATACATAGGGCCCGCCTACTGGAAGAGCGGGGAGCGTCGCGCGAAAACGGCCATTTTGGGCGACCGCGCAGGCGTATTTTCCAGCTACGCAGACCTGAACGACGTCGCCATCTGCAGCCTCGCCCCAGATAGGGACTGGCATGCCTTGTTGGAGAACCATATGGCTTTCAAACATTTCCGAGAGCTTCATTCGTTACTCCTTTACCGCGCCCAATGTAATGCCGCTGATGAAGTAGCGCTGAAAGAATGGGTAGACCGCCAAAATGGGGAGAGTGATGACCATTGTGCAGGCAGCTTTGATTGTGGTTGCGGTACGCGTATGCATGCGCTGCGCGGCCTGCGTTTCGAGGGTTAACTTTTTGTCGATGTCGGCCTCCAACATCATGCGCTTGAGGATGATCTGCACGGTATCCCATCGTCCGTTAGGGTTGTAGATCATGTTATCGAACCAGGCATTCCATTGATTGACGGCCATAAAGACGGCTACGGCGGCCAACACGGGTACGCTCATAGGTATTATGACTTTTAAAAAGATTTTACGCATATTGGCCCCGTCGATCCAAGCGCTCTCCACGAGCGCGTAGGGCAGGTTTTGAATGTAAGACGAAATGATGAGCATATAATAGGCATTGAACAGGTAGGGTAACCAATAGACGGTAAACGTATTTTGCAGGCCGATCTGAATGTAGAGCAGGTATGTGGTAATAAACCCGCCGTTAAAATACATCGTAATGAGATAAAAAATGCGCAGTGCGCGGCGCCCGCTGAATGTCTTGATGGAAACGAGAAAGGCGAGGACGGACGTGCAGAAGAGGCTGGAAGCGGTGCCGACGACGACGCGTAAGAGGGAGACGATCAGCCCGCGCGGAATGCCCGCATTGCCAAGCAGCCAAGCGTAGTTTTCTAATGTGAATTTGCGCGGCCATATGAACAGCGTCGCCCGGTCTGCATCGATCCCTTCATTAAGCGAGATGACAAGTTGTTGGTAAAAAGGATAGACCGTGATCAGAAATAGAAATAGCAGAAAAAGAACGTTTGCAGCATCGAAGAGTCTGCCGCCGACAGATTTTCGTAGATAAGGCGCTTTTCGCATGCAGATGCCTTCTTTCTATAGCTAGAGCAAGGATAGGTCCGTCATCTTCCTAACCAAAGTATTGGCGAGGAAGACGAGCATCAAACTACAAACCGACTTAACCAACGCGACAGCCGTTCCAAAGGAATATCGCCCGAGTTGAATGCCGTAGCGGTAGGCAAACGTATCGATTACTTCATAATAACTGCGGGTTTGCTCCGTACCCAGCAGCAATTGTTGTTCAAAGCCCGCATTGAGTATATCGCCGATGCGTAAAATAAACATCAGCGCGATGGTGCTCAAGATGCCCGGGAGGGTGATATGCACAACCATGCCTAGGCGTCCAAGGCCATCTACTGCGCCAGCCTGATATAGCTCTTCATCGACCCCGGCGATCGCGGATAAGTATAGAATAGAGGACCAACCCATGCTTTTCCATATATTGGCGACTGTTATGATCGTCCAAAAATACGACCCTTTGCCTAAATAGTTGACGCCGCTATCGATGACGCCCAATTTAATGAGAATCGTGTTGACGACGCCTTCGCTGCTCAGCAAGCTGAAAAACAAGCTGGCTGTTACGACCCATGAAATAAAGTGCGGAAGATAGTAGGCAGTCTGCATAAACTTCTTAAATGGCCCCCCGCGTAGCTCATTGAGTAGCAGAGCGAGAATGATCGGCGCTGGAAAACCAAATAAGATGTTTAAGAAACTGATAACGAACGTGTTGCGCAATAGCATCGGAAAATCTGGGTTGCTGAAAAATTGCCGAAAATATTTAAGGCCTACCCAATCGCCGCTTCCGATGATTTGGCCTGGGGTATACTTTGTAAAAGAGATGACGAGCCCATACATGGGCGCGTAACAAAAGACGAGCGCCCACATCACGGGTATAACGGCCCATAGCCACATTTCGCGCTCTATGGCCCACCGTCTTTTTAATCGGTGCATATTCCTGGACTTTTCCATTACAAACCTCCTCGACGATCAGAAAAGGGGCTGCCGCAGCCTGCAGCAGCCCCCTCAGGTGGAGATCAATCCATCATGCCCCAAGCCTTGAGGTTCGCCGTATACTGCGCTGTAAACCAGTCGTTAACCTCTTTCATACCGAGTGCATTCACTTTTTCTACCATCGAATCGTAGATCGCGCGGCAAGCCTCTTCGGATTCAGCCATCACAGCTTCGACAAACATGGAGGAGACGACATCTTGAATTTGCTGCCATTGCATCGAAATATCTTCGTCTTCTGGAATCTGGATTCCCAGAAATGCGGAGAAATCGAAACAGCTGGCCTTCATATTGTCGTTCATAAAGCCACGCCACCAAATTTGATCGTTGAAGCACTGATCATACCAGCAGCTCGTACCATCCTCTTGAAATCGCTGGTCGAACGTAAAGCTCGCAACCCCGCTGCCGCCCATATAGCTATGGCGAGTCGAATTAAAGCTGTTGGCAAGTAGCTCCTCAACATGTTCTTCCACATAAGCCCAACCGGGCGAGTCTTCGGTTTGATACCAAACGGCATAGTCATTATCCGCGCCCGGTACGATACCTTCATAATTGGCGGGCACACCCCATCCGAGCAGTTTGAGGCCCAACGCCGAGTGTTCAAAATTGATGAACTTTGCGACGATCTCGGGGTTCTTGCAGTGATCAGTTACAATCGTTCGGTAGGTCCCGTTTGCATTTTTAGGGTTGATAGTTGATGCTTCGAGATCGTCTGTGTGCACGTCGACGTGTACGAATAGGTCGGTCATGGGATCGTAATTCTCTACGGTTTCCGGCCAGTAGGTTTGTGTGTAGACCACAGGCCACCAGGAGTCCAGATGGCCGGCATAGCGCTGAGACGCGAGCTTCTGCACCCACTCATCCATCGTCATGACAAAGCTATCCGGATCGAGCAGGCCTTCCAGCGTAAATTGATTTATATACCGGGTCAATTCCCAGCCTTCATCCGTGCCGGGGAAAAAGGTGAGGGTGTGATCGGCATCTTCATGAAATCCTTTTTTCAGACCCCACATGGCGCCGACCAACTCGTAGTTCTTTCGTCCCTTAATGAACCCGAGTGCGTAAGTCTTTTGTCCATCAGCGTTCTCTGGATGCGCTTCAACGAGTGCTTTCAGCGTGTCATGATAGGATTCAGGCGTGGTGATCGGGTTCTGGCCGGCCTCGATCCACCAATCATAGCGAATCTGAGGAGCAAAGTCGCAAATGGGGAGGATGCCCCATATGTTCGGTAACGAGAAGACCGCTCCGTCATGGTTGATATAGCGTTGATACATGTCGCCTAACGATTGTATGAAGTTTGGCGCATGTGCGTCGAGATAAGGCTTCATGTCGATCGCCTTGCCCATGTCTTCCCAGTTCTTGGCTTGACTTGGCGTCATACAGGCGATGACGTCGGGATAATCTCCGGAAGCGAGCATCATCGCGAGCCGTTCTTCCGTGTCATTTTCATAGACGATGCGCTGCAAGTCGATGTTAAAGTATTTGAGAAGGAACTCATGCATGATTTCCATCTCTTTTTCGTTGGTTTCCGGAAGCTCTTGGCCGCCATAATAGGCGATGGTCACCGTCTCCTCCGGTGCTTCCCATTCAAAAGCCGACATGTTAATCTCGGCCGAGGCGGTCCTCCAAGTGAAGGAGAGGCAAAATAGGGCGCAAGTGCATAGAATCCCAAGCTTTTTCATGTGTCGTTCCTCCTTTTTATCCATTGGTTTTATGTATTTTATTATACAAGATCACATCATTCATGGATATGAATATGCGTGACAACAAATTGGATTTTTGTGATCTTTGTTGTGCAATCTGAGAAGAAGTGATATAATTTTTACGGGGGAAGGGATATGAGAAATAAGCAGGATCTATCTGAATTTGAGAACCATTTTTCCGACTTTGATTTTTCGTCCCTGTCATTGCTACACAACGGCCATGAACAATGCGCGGCAGGGAAACAAAAGGGGCCGTATGTACGCGACCACTATGTATTCCATCTGATCGTATCGGGCCGAGGCTGTCTAATGGTCGATCATCGGACTTATCCCCTGCGGGCGGGCCAGGGCTTTTTCATTGCGCCCGGACAACTATTTCAATATCAGGCGGCGCAGAATGATCCTTGGGAATACCTGTGGTTTGGTTTTAAGGGCGATAGTGTGCGGAAACTTCTGTATAATTCATGGCTCATGCACACGCAGCCCGTCTATACATCCGAGCGATGGCACGATCTGGAGGGATACATGCGAGAAAGCTTCGCCGCTGTACGCATAGGCGGGGTCGCGGCTGCGGCCAAATGCCATGGATTGCTCTGCCTATCCCTTGCCCACCTCTTGGAAGAAACTACGCTATTCTCGGCGGCAGAAAACGCGGCGCAATTGACGAGCGTACACATGCAGTATATCTACGACGCGATCGATTTTATTCGCACGCACATTGGGCAACATTTTACGACAAATGACGTCGCTGGACATATAGGTCTCAATCGTTCTTACTTTTCAAGGCTTTTTGCGCAGATTTGTGGGTGCCCTCCCTCGTTGTTTATCGGTAATTATAGGTTGGATCTGGCTTGGCATATGGTTCGCTATGCGGATATGCCTATTCATCAGATCGCTCAAGCGGTTGGTTTCGACGATGCAGCGTACTTTGCCCGCTGCTTTGCAGAGCGTTATGGCCAAGCGCCCAGTCAACTGCGCAGAGCGGGTAATCGGCAGAAATGAATGGCGACATTTATGAAGGGATGTGCTTCTTCTTTGCACCTTACGCCGCAGATGTTTTTCATCGTCTGCCCCCTTTGCTTCCTGGCAGGACTCATCGATTCCATCGCCGGGGGCGGCGGGTTGATCTCGATCCCGGCCTACCTGGCGACCGGCTTGCCTGCGCACGTCGCCATCGGCACCAACAAGCTCTCCGCCGCCGTCGGTACGGCCGCGGCGACGCTGCGCTACCGCAGCAGCGGGCGGATGGACCTGCCCTGCGCGCTCATCTCGGCCGCTTTGGCGCTGCCGGGCTCGTGGCTGGGCACGATGATCTTCAACGCCCTGCCGGATGGGTTCGTCACCCGCATGATGCTCGTCGTCATTCCGATTGTGGCGGTGCTGGTGCTCGTAAGGCGCGGTGAGCTTAGGGCGGCGGTGGCCCTGCCGCAGCGGTTGCGTCTGCCTGTGTGCGCGGCGATCGGCTTTACGATCGGGCTTTACGACGGCCTGGTCGGCCCGGGGACGGGCACGTTCCTCATCCTGCTTTTCACGCTCATCGTGGGCATGGAGGCCGTGACGGCGAGCGGCACGGCAAAGGTCGTCAACCTCGCCAGCAACGTCGCCTCGCTTACGACGCAGATCTTCGCGGGCAACATCCTTTTTGGGCTCGGCCTGCCCGCGGCGGTCTTCGGCCTGCTCGGAAACCTCGCGGGCGCACGCCTGGCGATCCGCGGCGGCGAGCGCATCGTGCGGGCGATGCTGGTGCTGGTGCTGGCGCTGTTGATGGTCAACATGGTCTCCGGCCTTTTGTGAGCGGTTTCACCTGGCTGTGCCCCCTCGCATACGCTACTGCGAGGGGGTGTTTTCTTTGGTAAAGAGGATTGCCGCATCGCTTATAGCGCTGTGGCTCGTCGCGGGAACGGGTTTTGCATGTCTAGCGGAGGTTTTCCCGCCGGCGGGCGAAATCATCCCGGGCATCGACGTGAGCGTCTGGCAGGGGGAGATCGACTTTGCCCGCGTGCGCGAATCGGACGTGCAGATCGTCTATATTCGCTCCAGCGAAGGAAGCGGGGTTATCGATACGCGTTTTCGGCGAAACTATGCGGGGTTTAAGGCGCAGGGGTTCAAGATCGGTTTTTATCATTTTATGACCGCGCGTACGCAGGAGGAAGCGCGGGAGCAGGCGCGTTTTTTTGCGGAAACCATCGAGGGTACGCAGCCCGACTGCCGGCTCGCCGTGGACTTCGAAAGGGCCGGCGGACTGACTAACCGCCAAGCCAATGATATCGTGCTCGCTTTTTTGCAGGAGACGGAGCGCTTGACCGGCAAAGCCTGCGCGATCTATTCGGACGCTTGGGCGGCGCGTACCCTATGGGAGGAGGCGTTGACCGTCTATCCGCTGTGGGTCGCCAATTACGGCGTCGAATCCCCCGAGCCGAATGGCAAGTGGGAAGTTTGGGCAGGCTGGCAGTATTCCGATCAGGGGCGAATTCCGGGTATCACGGGTAATGTGGATTTGGATCACTTCACCCCGTTGATGTTCCTGGATACGCCCGTGCCGACGAACACGCCCGTGCCGACGCAGACCCCCGTGCCGACGAACACGCCGGTACCGACGCAGACGCCTGCGCCGACGAATACGCCTCGGCCAACGCCAACCGCCACGCCGAGTCCGTCGTATACGTGCACATGCATTCCGATGCATACGGTTTCGTATATCGTCAGACGGGGGGATACGCTCTCTCGCATCGCGCAGCGATACGACACCAGTGTGCGCGCGATCGCCGAGCTGAACCATATCCGCGACGTCCACCTGATCTATGCCGGGCAGGAGCTGTTCATTCCCGTTTACAATTGACTCCTTCGACATTATGCCGGGGAAAAGCGACATTTGGGGCAGCGACGATTGACGTACGCCGCTGCTTCTATTATAATAACATCCAAGCAACGAAGGATGCGACGCGAAAAGGCCGCAGAAAGGGTGATACCCCATATGAACGATGTGAAGAACCCCAAGAAACCCTTGATTTACTACTACCTCATCGTGCTGGTGGTCATCATGCTCCTCAACGCGACGCTGGTACCGATGCTCTCGCAACGCAACATCGAACAGGTGGATTATTCCGCTTTTCTGACGATGCTGCAGGAGGGTAAGGTCGGCGAAGTGCAGGTGGATGAGACGCAGATCGCTTTCTCTTCCTCGGATGAGACGAGCCGTAAGATCTACGTGACCGGGCGCATGGAGGACGATAAGCTCGTAGACCGCTTGAACGACGCGAACGTCAAGTATGGCCGCGTCGTGCAGCAGGAGATGTCGCCGCTGCTCAGCTTCCTACTCTCGTGGGTTTTCCCGATCCTGCTGTTCTGGGTGCTGGGGCAGTTCCTGTTCAAGCAGATGTCCAAGCGCATGGGCGGCAACACCATGAGCTTTGGCAAATCCAACGCGAAGGTGTACGTCGCGGCCCAGACGGGCAAGACCTTCGCGGACGTCGCAGGGCAGGATGAGGCGAAGGAAGCCTTGACGGAGATCGTCGACTTCCTGCACCAGCCCGAGAAATACCGGAGCATCGGCGCCAAGCTGCCCAAAGGCGCATTGCTGGTGGGCCCGCCCGGCACGGGCAAGACGCTGCTCGCGCAGGCCGTGGCAGGCGAAGCCAAGGTGCCATTCTTCTCGATTTCCGGCTCGGAGTTCGTAGAGATGTTCGTAGGCATGGGCGCGGCGCGCGTCCGCGATCTGTTCAAGCAGGCGGGGGAGAAAGCGCCGTGCATCGTTTTCATCGACGAAATCGACGCCATCGGCAAAAAGCGCGACTCGGGCCCCATGGGCGGCAACGACGAGCGCGAGCAGACGCTCAACCAGTTGCTGACCGAGATGGACGGCTTTGACGCGGGCAAGGGCGTCGTCATCCTGGCGGCGACCAACCGCCCCGAATCACTGGACAAGGCGCTTTTACGCCCGGGCCGTTTTGACAGGCGCGTGCCCGTCGAGCTGCCGGATCTGCAGGGCCGCGAGGCCATTTTGCGAGTGCATGCCCGCGCGGTCAAGATGAGCAAGGAAATCAACTTTACAGCCATCGCCCGCGCGACCTCCGGCGCCTCCGGCGCGGAGCTGGCCAACATCATCAACGAGGGCGCTCTGGCCGCGGTCAAGGCAGGGCGCGAGCTCGTCGAACAGCAGGACCTAGAAGAGGCCGTAGAGACGGTTATCGCGGGTTACCAGCGCAAGAACGCCGTGATTTCTATGAAGGACAAGCTCACCGTCTCGTACCACGAGGTGGGTCATGCCATGGTCGCGGCGAAGCTGAACCACTCGGCGCCTGTCCATAAGATTACGATCGTTCCCCGTACCTCCGGTGCGCTTGGCTATACCATGCAGGTGGACGAGCAGGACCAGGTGCTCATGACGCGCGAACAGATTCTGGATAAGATCACCACCTTCACGGGCGGACGCGCGGCGGAGGAATTGATCTTTGGCTCGGTCACCTCCGGCGCGTCGAACGACATCGAACAGGCCACCAAGCTGGCGCGGGCGATGATTACGCGCTTGGGCATGAGCGATACGTTCGATATGACCGCGCTGGAGACGGTCAATAACCCGTACCTGGGCGGCGACGCGGCGCTGATGTGCTCGGCCGACACTGCGGCTAAGGTGGATGCCGAGGTCGTGGCGATCATTCGGAGCGCGCACGCGCAGGCCAAAAAGATCCTGGAGGAGAACAAGGCCAAGCTGCACGAGCTGGCCAAGTATCTGCTCGATAAGGAGACGATCACAGGCGATGAGTTCATGGAGATTTTGAACCGCGTGCCCGAGCTGCCGGAGACGGCTGCAAAAGAGCAGGAAGAAGACGAATAGCAAGACGATTAGAAATGCGGCCCGGCAGCATCAACTGCCGGGCCGCACTTTGTGCCGATTATAAGATACTCCATTCGCGCGCCAAGTAAGCCGCCCGCGCTTGAATGAAGCTTGCTAGCATTTCGACGTTTTCAGCGTGCGTCTGCCCCAAGGGGGCTGCAGTCGTGGGGTTTTTGGGGATCGGCCAACGCACGAAGTTCATGCGGGCGCTGGACTCGATCTCCTTAGCATATTCAAAGAGCGTTCGCATCTCGCCGGCATCGCTTTGGCTCGTCAGCTTCTGCAATAGGGGCCAGAAGACGTCCCTGTAGACCTGCGCTACCTCCGCCTGAAAGTCGGCATGTGCGTACAACGCAGGCCACCAGTACTTCTTGCCCTGGCGCGTCCCGATCAGCAGCCCGTCGGGCGCCAGCACGTCCATCCCCTTTTCGCGCGCGTAGCCCGCATAGGCGCTGTCGTAATCCCAGGCCGGGCCGGCGTAGAGGAGCGGGCTTTGTGCGTCGCTGGGTTTGTAAAAAAACTGACTGCTCTGGTTTCCGTCGTAATTCTTGCTGATCTCCTCGATCAGGTATTTACGCACGAGCGAATCCACGTCCGCAACCTGCGCGTAGTGCAGGCCGGACGCCGGATCGATCCCGTCCGGTGCGCGGATGGCGTCTTCAAAGCGCTGCATGAGGCCGCAGATATAGGCCATCTGGGCCTTAGAGGCAAACTCCGGGCTCTTGACGACGAGCACCGCGCCGGCCTGCGAGGTATAGGCGCACGCCTCGTCCTTATAGCGTACGGGGTAGGCCTCGTACTCCACGAGGTAGCCCCCTGTGATGTCCGCCGGCTCTGCGGGTAGGTCGTAATACTTATACTGGCCGGGCTTGCTCTCACGGCTGCCCGCGCTTTGAAACGCTTCCCCTTTGCGGCCCAGGAAGTCCTCGGTCGCCTCTTCGAGATCGTCGATTTCCACGCGTCCCTCGTTGATCTCGACCTTCTCGCACATCAGGTAGGTGCCCCGGTACTCGCCGTTCAGGTACAGGTCGACCGATTCGCTCTCCGGCGTGTAACGCAGGCCCGCGTACATCGCCAGGTCCAGCGTCACCTTGTTGCGCAGCAGCGTGCGGTCGCGCGCGTTGCCGATAAGGATCCAGCGCTTGGCTTTGTCCATGCCCAGCAGTGGTTCGCCCTCCTCCAGCTTGATTTGGTAGGACTTTTTGTTGAACTGGAAGGAGGAGTTGCCCCGGGCCTTGATATGCTCCAGCGGGCCGGAGGCGAGCGCCGCGCCGTCCAACCCGAGCAACGCGTAGGCGCCGGGCTCCTTGTTCGTCTTCTGTTCATGGATAAAGCCCAGGCCGCCGGATTGCGTGCTCACGAAAAGGGAGGGGACGCCGTCCGACTGCAGGACCTGTACGTCGCGGGCTTCCGCGCCGGCTTCGAGGCGTACGGACTCTCCGGCGCGCAAATGGGGCATGGCGTCCCCGCTGCGAAGGCGGACGCCGCTTAGCCTGATTTCCTCCGTCCCGTCAAAGAAGACGCGCCATTCCTCCGTGCGAACGCCCGAGGGGAGGAAGAGGTAAGCGCCCGATCTATCCTGATACAGCGCGATGCGCGCCGGGCCGGCGGCGTCTTCGCGCGCGAAAAAGAGGGAGGCGAGATCCGCCAGCGCGTAGGGAGGTAGGATCAGCGCCGCCGCAAGGAGGCCTATGGCGGCATAGAGCTTAAGCAACATCGCTTGCCTCCTGCGAGCAGATCGCGGCGGCGGGGACGCCGTCTTGCGCCGACGCGCGGCCGAGCCCGGTGGCCAGCAGCATCAGCGCGACGACCAGTATTGCGATTTCCGCCAGTTCAACCAGCCATTCTTTTTTTCTGTACTTCATGCGAGCGCCTCCCTTAATTCCGGTCGAGTATCCGATGTGCAAGCCGCTACGCGCGCGGGCATGTCAGCGTATGCGCAGGGCGTTTTCCATGTTCACGCCCGTCACGCGCCAGCCTTCGTCGCGAACCGCATAGGCGATGTAGAGCTCCTCCGGCCATGTCTCCAGAGCGGGGACCGTGTACCAGGCGTCGTCCGCGCCCGCTGCCATCGACGCCTCGCCCAGGTAATTGCCCTGCGCGTCTGCAAGGCACAGGTCTCTCCACCCGCTTTCGCTGGCCACGTCGAAGGCAGCGTTGGGCCAGATGAAGTCTTCCCCCGCCCCTTCGTTGTATCTGGCCGTAATCTCGTCGATGGCCTCCTGTTCGGCTTCAAAGTGCACGCTGATGTATAGACTCAGCGGCGTATAGATGGCGCGGTTTAGGCTGATGGTGCTTTGCCCGAGCTGCACCGGGCCAAAGTCAGGCCGTTCTTCGAGCTTTTGCTTGGCCATGTCCAGGTCCAGCTTAAACGTCAGCAGCCCGTGCTCCGGGGTCGACAGCGTGCCGTCTGGCTGCAGCTTGGGCCTATCCGCCTCCGTGTGCGGCAGGATGGGAATGCCGATTTCCACTTCGTCGCCCGTGAAGTATACATCCAACAGGTAGTAATCCGCCTGCCAGTAGTGCAGCGTCTCTCCGGGATTCGGGCCGCCGAAGACCTGCTCGCCGTGAATGGGATTGACATCCTTCCCATTGATGTACACGTTGTCTGTCCACCAGCCGAAGCCCGCGTCGCGCATCGCCTTCGGGATGCCGCCGTCGAAGATGTAGCGCTGGCCGTCGCCAAGCTCGTCTACGCCGAGCATGTTTGGGTTGCTGTAATCGCGCATGCTGTAGACGAGGTAGAGCGTCATGCCGTCGTAGGTCGCCTCCTCCATCCGCACCTCGATGTCGCCCTCGCGGTAGCTGGCGAGATCCTTCTGCAAAAACGCGTCTTCCTTTTCCTTGGGGATGTCGATCCGCCATACCTCCAGCGCGTTCATGCGACTGGCGACCGCAAAGGCCACCGTGCCCAGCAGTAGCGCGGCGATCAGGATGAGCAGACCGGTGCGCGACTTAGAGTGCGTCCGCCGTTTTTCGGCGCGGGTTGCGGCGGGGGCCAGGGGCGCGCCGGCGGCGTTCGCCGTCTGGGCGCTTTCGGGGGATAGAGAGATGCCCTTGCGCTCGCCCGCTTCTTGTGCTACAATCTCGGCAAGCGTCGCTTCCATGGCGCGGGTGAAGACCTCCGGTACAGGCGTGAAAGCTTCACGCAGCTCGTCGCGGAACTGCATATCCGTGTATTCCATCACCCGATCACCTCCTCTTCCGACAGCATGCCATGCAGCCGCCTACGCGCCCTCATCAGCCGCGTTTTGACGGTGCTCTCCGGCGTATCCAGCATGTCCGCAATCTCTTTGATCGAGAACCCCTCCAGGTAATGCAGCACCGTCGCCACGCGCAGCTCCTGCGGCAGGCGGTCGAGCGCGTCGCGCAAAGGCAGCGTGTCCGCATCGTTTGCGGGCACGATCACCTCGTCGAGCAGCACGAGCCGCGCCCGCGCACGTTTTCTAATCGTGGTGTTGCACGCATTGACGAGGATGCGCGTGAGCCACGGCTTGATCGCCGCGCCGTCGCGCAGGTCCTCGCGGTGTTGCCACGCAAGCATCAGCGCATCCTGTACCGCATCCGCACAATCCTGATCGTTCCTCAGGATGGAGTACGAAACGTGGTATAGAAGCGTTTGCAGGCGCATCGCTTCCTTTTGAAACGTTACCGCATCCATCTTCTTCCCCCTTTAAACGGACGGCTTCTTCCGCCGTTTTATCCCACTCTACTTACTAAGATGCAAAATGGGACAAAAAGGTTCACCTAAACGCAAAAAAATATCATGATTTGCTGGAGGAACCTATGCGCATACGCTTTGCCAAGCCGGAGGACGCCGGCGCCTTGCTTGCGATTTACCGGCCCTATATTGAAAAGACGGCGTATACATTTGAGATAGACGTGCCCACGGCGGCGGATTTTGCCGCGCGGGTACGCGAGATCGTGGAGGAGGGCTTCCCCTATCTGGTCGTGGAGGAAGCGGGCGAAGCGCTCGGGTATTGCTACGCGTCGCGTTACGCCGCGCGTGAGGCCTACCGCCCGTCGGTCGATCTGTCGCTCTATCTCGACCCTGCATGCCATCGCAGGCATGTAGGCACGGCGCTGTATACGTGCATCCTACGCCTGCTCACGGCGCAGGGGTTTGAAAATGTGTATGGCGTCGTCACCGCCTCTAACGCGCCCTCGCGTGCGCTGCACGAGCGCATGGGCTTTCGCCTCGTGGGAACGATGCGCAAGGTGGGGTATAAATTTGGCGATTGGCACGATGTATGCTATTACGAGCGTTTTTTGGGCGAACACCCGCGTCCGATGCAGGAGATCCGGCCGGTGGGCGCGCTGGAGGACGCGTTTGTAAGCAGCGTGCTCGCGCAAAGCGAATACATGATCAGGGCCGCAAAACCGGCCTCGAAGGGAGGACATATGGAAATTTGGGATCTATACGATGAAAACAGGCGAGCGACCGGACGGCAGCACGTGCGGGGCGTCCCCATGCCGGAGGGGATGTTTCATCTCGTGGTTGACGTATTGACAATCAACCCACGCGGCGAGCTGCTGCTCACGCTGCGCCATCCGGAGAAACACTACGGCGGACAATGGGAATTTACCGGCGGCTCCGTGCTGGCGGGGGAGACGACGCCCGTCGCCGCGTCGCGCGAGTTGCGCGAGGAGACCGGGCTTTGCGCCGGGCCCGAGGTCTTGCAGTTGCTGGCGACGCACCGAGACCGATCAAATTTTTACGACGAATACCTCTACCGGTGCCCGCTGGAACGGCCGGCGATTGCGCTGCAGGAAGGGGAAACGGTCGACTACAAATGGGTGACCCGCGCGCAATTCGAGCAGATGATCGGGGAGGGCGCGGTTTGCACGCCGGTCATCTGGCGCTATGAACAGATGAAGGACAATCTGCCGTTTTAAGACGGACGAGACATCGGCCCCCAATTCCCCGGATAGGGAATTGGAGGCCGATGTCTCATTTTTCAGCTACAACAGAACGAAGATCATGCCGCGCCCTTCTTCGGATCGTCCTGCACGGCGCTTTCCACTTCCTTGACTTCGCTCTTGAATTCCCGGATGCTCTGGCCTAATGCCTTGCCGATTCCCGCGATTTTGCCGCCGCCAAAGATGACAAGCGCCAGCACGAGGATGAGAATCATTTCGGTTGTGCCCAGTCTCATAATATGTGCCTCCCTTGAAAATTTGCTTCAGATGGCGGCGGCGCCCGTCAGCCAGACTAGGCCCATGGAAATCGGTTCAATGTAGGTGATGAGAAGCAGCGCGATCGCCAGCGCGATGATGTACGGCACGCAGGCCTTGGAAATCTGCTCGAAGCTCAGCCGTTTGCTCATGCCGCAGGCGACGTACAGGCAATTGCCCACGGGGGGCGTGATCATGCCGATCCCCAGGTTTACGATCATGACGATGCCCACCAGATAAGGGTTGACGCCGACGCTCGTGAGCACCGGGAGAAGGATTGGGGTGAAGAGCGCGATGGCTGATACGGCGTTGAGGAACATGCCAGCGAACAGGAGTAGGATGTTGAAGAGCATCAGGATGAGGTATTTGTTCGTGGTAATGCTCAGCATGGCTTCCGCTAGAATTTGGGGAATGTGGCCGCGCGTCAGCACAAAGCCGAAGGTCTGCACGCTGCCCAAAATGAGCATGATGGTGCCCGCGCCGACCGCCGTATTGACCAGGATCTTCGGTAGATCCTTCCATTTTAAGGTCTTATAAATCCATTTGCCGCAGATGATGCCGTATACGCAGGCGATCGCGCCGGACTCGGTCGGCGTGAAAATACCGGAGTAAATGCCGCCGAGAATGATGAGGGGCATGACCAACGCCCAGATGCTCTCAAAGAAGGTTTTGACAGCTTCCCTCCTCGTGACTTTTTTTGTGTTGACCACGATATGCGGGTTCTTTTTGACGTACATGTGCGCGTAAATCATCATCATGACCGCCATCAGGATGCCCGGGCCAAAGCCGGTCAGAAACAGCGTCCCAACGGATACCTCCGCCAAAACGGCGTAGGACACCATGCCTACGCTGGGCGGTATGATCTGCCCCAACGTACCCGCGGCGGCGGCGGTGGCCAGGCTAAAATCCTCGTCGTATCCGGTTTTCTCCATCTCCGGCGTCATGATGCCGCCGATTGCGGCGGTGGTCGCCGGAGATGAGCCGGAGATCGCCGCAAAGAACGCGCTGGCGGCAATGGTTACATACGCCAGCCCGCCCTTGAAGCGCCGGAAAAAGAGATTGATGAAGTCGACCAGCTTCTTGCTCAGGCCGCCGTCGCCCATCAGATTGCCGCATAGGATGAAGAGCGGGATCGCCATGAGCTGGTAAGAGGTCATGCCGGCAAACATGGTCTGTGCGACGACGACCATGTTGACGCGCATGCCCGTCATGACAATCGTGACGACGGCCGCCAGGCCGAGGCAAGCGCCGATCGGCGCCCCGACCAGCAACAGAAAACAGAATGTACCAAACAACCAGGGAATCATCTACTCAACCTCCTCTGCGATTTCCGCCGCCGTCTTCTCCCTTGTCCCGCCCGCGCTGCCGTTCTCGAAGCACGCATGGAGCGCCAGATAGAAGCTGTAGAGCGTCAGCAGCAGCAGCCCGACCATCATCACGATGTACACGAGGCCCATCGGCCATTTGAGAATCGGCGTAAACTGCACCATCAGGCGCGGAAGCTGAATCGCGCAATAGTAATTTACAAAGCCGTAGAAAATGCCGCAAAAGAGCCAGCTTAGGCATTTCATCGCGCGTTGGATGGCGCCCGGCATCTTATTTTGAATCAGCTCTACGCCGATCAGCTTGCCGCGGCGCGCCGCAATGTAGCTTGCGAACGTCGTTCCCCAGAGAAAGCAATACTGAGAAAGCTCCGTCGTCCAGTTGACCGTCAGCGCGCTCATGCGGGCGATCACCTGAAGCGTGACGCAAAACAGCATCCCGCCCACGGAAACGGCGGCGCCCAGGAAGGCGAAGCGATCCATGTTTTGAAAGAAACGGTCCGCGCCTGCAAAAAATTTATCCAAAGTGTCGACCTCCTTTGCCAAGAAACGAAGGCCGGGACGAGCCCGGCCTCGGGCTGTAAAAAACCCCAGTTGCTTAGTTGGGGATGTATGAAGGGGAAGATTCCCCTTCATCTGAAATCGTATCGACCGGCTCCGCCTGCTACGCCCCGCGCAAGATGCGCGGGGTACGTCGCTGCGGAGCGCTCCGCGCTGTCCTCGCGCCTAGTCGCTTCGCTCCCTTGATGGGCGGGGCGTTTTCCGTAATCAAATGCAAAGCATTTGCGGAGGAAAACATCACCCGTGATCTTCGTGCAAAATGAGCATTCATTTTGCACGAGGCCGTCGACAAAGCCGACGGCCAGAGGCCGGGACGAGCCCGGCCTTTGCGGTTGGTGCGATTGTTACTCGCTGACCTTGGCCTGAGCAGCCTGAAGCGCTTCGATGTACGGGCGCAGGTCGGTGTTCATGTACTTCTCGATCACAGGGGCGACAGCCTCCTTGAACGGGGTAAGGTCGTCGATGTAGGTTACCACGATATCGGCGCCCTGCGAGATCACCTCGTTAAGCTGCTTTTCCTCGGTCTCCTGGGCCAGCTTGATCTGATAGTCGGCGGCCTCGTCGAAGGACTTTTGCACGGCTTCCTGCTCTTCGGCGGTGAGGGAGTTCCACAGGTCGAGGTTCATGGTCACCGGTTCCACCGTGAATACATGGCGGGTCATGGAGAAGTAGCGGTTGACCTCGTAATATTTGTTGTTGATGTAGTTGTTCTGCGGGTTCTCCTGCGCGTCGACGGTGCCCATCTGCAGGGCGGTGAAGACCTCGGAGTTGGCCAGCGGCACGGCGTTCATGCCCAGCGCGTTCATCATATCCGCAAACACCTGGCTCTCGGCGATGCGGATCGTCAGGCCCTTTAGGTCCTCTACCTTTTCAATCGAGCGCTTGGAGTTGGAGATGTTGCGCCAGCCGTTGTACCAGTAGCCTAGCAGCTTCAGGTTGTACTTTTCGCACTCTTCGGCAAAGACCATCGCCTCGTCGGTTTTCATCATGGCAAAGGCCTGCTCGGCGGTGTCGAACATGTAGGGCAGGTTCATCGCGTCGAAGGCCGGAACGATGTTGCATACGCTCATCGGGTTCTCGATGCAGATGTCGATGGTGCCCAGCGCGTTGCCCTCGACGGCCTTGGAACCGGTCGCGAGCTGGTTCGCCGGATAGATATCCAGGGACAGCGTGCCGTTTGAGTATTCCTGCAGCTTCTCGTTCCAGAATTCGGCGCCCAACTGATACGGATGAACGGTGGAGCCGATGTGATGCGTCGCAAACGCGTAATCGGCGGAAGCGGTGGCGCACATCAACACGAGGACGGCGCAAAACAGCAAAGAGAAAAGCTTTTTCATGGGTTCTCCTCCTAAAAACGTCGATTTATCCTGTTAAGACCGGGGCCTGCGCGGTTAAAGGCGGCGCAGGCCCCGAAGGGTGAGGGGATCAACGGTCGATGATCGAGCCGTCCTCATGCGTGGCCCAGCTGGGTTTGCGTCCCTGGAAGGGGAACTTCTCGGCGATGCCGTCGACCAGATCGATGCCCAGGCCGGGACCGTCGGGCATGGTGATGTAACCATCCTCCACGCTGAGCGGATCGCCCTTGATCATGGCGTTGAAGTCGCCGAATGTGCCCGGCCACTCCTGTACCTCGAAATTCGGCGCGACGGCATCGATATGCAGCGCGGCGACCGTAGAGATCGGGCCCAGGGGATTGTGCGGAATGATGCCCACGCTCTTGGCCTCGGCGATGCGGGCGACCTTCATGCCGGCCGTGATGCCGCCGATGACGCACATGTCGGGACGCAGGTATGCCACGTCGGTGTTATCCACCAGGTTGGCCAGCTCATAGATGTTGAAGCAACGTTCGCCGTTTGCGATCGGGATCGGGCACTGCGCGGAGACGTACCGGGCGACCTCGGGGACGTCGTTGAACGGGTCCTCAAAGAAATGAATGATGTATTTGTCGAGCACCTTGCCGATTTCGATGGCCTCGATGGGCTTGCACTGGCGATGGATTTCAAAGGAAAGGTCGACCTCGTAGCCGACGGACTTGCGGATGGCCTTGAACATGGCCTCGTTCTTGGAGCACATGGCGGCGACGGTATCGGAGGCGTTGGAGCTCAGCGGGCGCACCCGGATGTGCTTCCAGCCCTCGCCTACGAGCGCCTTGACGTTGGCCGCCACCTCTTCGGGCGTCTTGCCGGAGGTCGTCTCATAGGCGCGGATCTTGTCGCGCACCTTGCCGCCCAGCAGTTCATAGATCGGTACGCCCAGCGCCTTGCCCTTGATGTCCCATAGGGCGATGTCGATGCCGGAGATCGCCGCGTTGATGATGGTGCCGCGGAAGTGCGGCGTGCGGGTCATGGCGTTCCAGAGCCATTCGATGCGGAACGGGTCCTGTCCGACGAGCAGGGATTCGAGCACCTTGAGCGCTTCGGCGGTCGCGGTTTGCCACGCCCATGCGCCGCATTCGCCCCAGCCGACGATGCCGGAATCCGTTTCAACCTTGACCAGCAGCCAGCGCGACGCGCAGAGAATCGGTTCTACCTTGGTGATCTTCATAGCGCTTCCTCCTTGATAATGGGGTGATTCGACGGGTGCATCTGCATAAGCGGCGGCCGGCGCGAGCATACCCAGCATATTGCCGGCGGCCAGTCCCACCGAGCAGGCCGATGCGCCCTTGAGAAAGGTTCTGCGGGAGATGTCGTTCATCACATTCATCCTTTCCTGTAACGATTTAGCGGTATTGACGTGTCGTGTGGCATCCCGCTCGTTGCAGTCAGTATATTTGCACGAAAGCAAATGATCAAGATTCACAAATCAGAGGGCTTTTTTCATCACGAAATGCAAGGCGCCTCCGTACAGGGCGTGAAGACGCCCGATTATGCGATGGATGATCCATGCCTGCATCATTTTTTGCAGGGAAAAAACCGCTTTTTTCGTGCTGGAACGGCGGGCTTTACAAAAATTTCAGCCTGTGCATAAGCTGGCACAGGCTGAAGCGTGAGAGATGCAGTTTTTTCGCGCTTGCGCAGCGGAACCGGCGCGGTTTACAGCGCGGCGTCTGTTTTGCGAAATGCGCTGGGCGTACAGCCCATGTACTTTTTAAACGCGCGCGTCATGGTCAGCGTATTCGTGTATCCTACGGCGACGGCGATGTCGCTCAGCGGCGCATTAGTATGCTCGATTTCATATTTGGCGGCCTCTATGCGCAGGCGGTGCAGGCTCTCCAGGAAGCCTTGCCCCAGGTTCTTTTGAAACTCGCGGGAAAGCGTGGATACGCTCATGCCGAATTCCTCCGCCAACATCGACAGCGAGAGACCCGGGTCGCGAAAATGCGCGTGCATATGCTGATAAATAGAGGCGAATTGACCCGAATACTGCCCGTGAAGGCGCTTATCCCTGTAAACTTCAAGCTGGCTGAATACGTGCTCCCAGCGCGCGAGCACCTCGGTCTTTTCGTCGGCGCGCAGAAGGCCGGTCGCATCCAGGTTCATCTGTTCGAGCAAATGGAGATTGATCTCGTTGGTTTCCGTGATCATGGTCAGCGTCAGCTGCAAAATGCTGGCGAGCTGTTGGGCGCGCAAATGGCGGCTCTTTTGCTGAAAGACCGTTTCGACCATTTCCTTAAAGCAGATATACGCTTCGCCGTAGCGTTCCATGTAGATCAGGTCCGCCATGAGCATGTTTTGCTTGAGCAGCGCGCTTAGGCTGATGTCCTGCGAACGGCCGCTTTCCTTTTCTTCGACGAGCGCGGCGTGCAGCATCGCCTCATGGTAGGCGCGGCTGAAGCTCTCCTGCCCGGAGCACACATTGCTCACGCCGTATTGCAGCCTTTCGCAAAGCTGGGCGCTGATGAGGGAGACCCAGCCTTCCAACCTAAGCCGCACAAAGCGCTCTTGCTCCTCGCCAGGGACGCATACGACGATCAGCAGACAGGATTGCAGCATCAGGCACTGCGCGTCCAGCCCCTCCAATTGAGGGCTCAACGTCTCGGATACGGCGGCAAGCGTGATGTGGCAGCGATAACGATACTCCTGGTCGCTGCAATCCTCGTGTCCCCACCGTCCGTCGTCAGGGTAGAGGGTGATGAGCAGGTAACGGCTCAGCAGCTGAGGGATCCCCAGCCCTTCGAGTTGCTCTGCGGTGAGCAAAGGATATTGATCCAGCGCAAGCTGCTTCAGACAGGCTCTGCGAAGCTGACGAATCTGCTCGGCGATGGTTTTCTGGCTGGTGGAGAGCTGTTGAGAATAGCGATGAATGGCGTAAGCGATCTTTTCCAGCTCGTCTGTGCTCGTTTGTTCCGCCGTTTGCGCGTCCGCAACGGGGACGCCCTCGCTGATTTGCTTGAGCGGCCTGAGCACGCGTAGTATAAAATAGACGTAGATGAAGAGCATGGACAGCAACCAAAGCGCGTTGAGCGCGATCATCAGCCGGAACCATGCGGAGGTCACGGCGCTGGTCACGCCGGTCTCGCTGAGCACGGCGATCAGCGTACAGCGCGGCGCTTCCAGCGGAAAGCGCATCAGCGTATACCCGCCTACGTCCTCGATCGCCACATCGCCGGGAAGCTGGGCTTCGTCCACGGGAAGCGAGCGATCCGTTCTCATGAGCTTCTGGCCGTCGGGCAGCACCAAGACCATCTGCTCCGTATTATACGACCGGCCGCTGCTGTCACGAAGCAGGCTTTCCTGGAAGACATCGGCCGAAATTCCGCAAAGCAGGTACGAATCGCGGACGCTGCGCACGACGTATACCGGGGAGGAGGCATAGTGCGTGGGCTTGGCCGCCAATAGCTCGCCATCCGTGAGCGCTTCAAGGTCACCCTGTAGATTGACGAACATGCGCAGCTCTTCCGCGCCCTGGCAAACGGCGGCGTAACGCCCGCTTTCAGCGAGGGCGATGTACATATCGGAACCGGGGAGATAAAGCAGAATTTCTGAATAATTCTGATTGCCCATGACCAAGGCAAGCAAGCGGCCGTACATTTTATGCGGCATGGTGCCGAATTTGAACGGCGTCGCGTTTTCTACGATGCGAAAACCCGGCTCGGCCATCAGATCGCGTAGCTCCGCCGAGCTATATCCTTCAACCGAGGGCAGCGCGTCGATCGATGTATATAAGTTTTTGCAGAAAGAATCGGTGTCGTCCACAGTCTGCAAAAATAGCTGCGTATTGACGCCGAGACGATCATAATTTTCCTCACGATAGCGGGATGTGTTCTCACGCTCGATATTCAAGACGACGATGGATGTAATGCTCGCCAGCAGGCCGATGCTAAGGCAGATGCTGAGCAGATAACGCTGCCGCCTCGTCAGTCTGCCAAGCGCTTTGTCTAACCGTAGAGTCGCCTTTGTCCTCATGGGTAAAACCTCGCTTTCTCCATGCGTCAATATGCTGCAATATTTTTGCGCATCCGGTCGATCTGTGCGCATTTTTGAAGATATTATAGCATAGTTATCGCGAGGTTTCTTCAAGCACTTTTTCTGCGTGGCTGGTTTATGCCTGCAATAAGTGAACGATGGAACCATCAAAATTTGCTTGCGGCGTTGCATGCGGCTATTCTTACGCGACAACAATAGCAACAACCCCTCCCTCGTATTATAGAGTAGTAGTGATTAGAGTCCCTCTCCAAGGACTGTATGCTACACTGTTAGGGATGCTGTGGATTGGTTAATCCTCCTACCACCAGATGGTTTCGAATAGGCTCCAACCACAGCCCCTTTGCCAGTTTGTTAATCAGTTAGATACCGCTGGACGGTTTATGTACAACGAGGTTACAAGCGCAAAGAGCACTGTGGTCCCAAGCAGCATCAGAATAAACCGTGGAGGTATCGTCATGATCTACGTTGGTATCGATGTGGCAAAGGATAAGCACGATTGCTACATCATCTCCTCGGAAGGTGAAATCATCGCTGATGTGTTCACCATTCCGAACAACATGGATGGATTTGATTTATTGCTTGTCAGAATTAAATCCGCACTAGTGGAATTGGACAAAGCAAAAGTAGGACTTGAGGCCACCGGACACTACAGCTACAACATTTTGGGCTATCTGCTTGACAAAGGTCTCGCCACCTATGTCATCAACCCGCTCCACACGAACCTTTACAGGAAAAGCCTCAGCCTGCGAAGAACCAAGACCGACCGAGTGGACGCCCGAACCATTGCTGCTATGATGATGTCTGATGTAAGCCTAAAGCCCTACACAGACACATCTTACCACAATGAGGAGCTAAAGTCACTCACCCGTTACCGTTTCGACAAGGTACGGGAGAGGGCAAAGCTCAAGCAATCCGTTTCGCGGCTCGTGACCATCCTGTTTCCCGAGTTGGAGAAGCTGGTGCCTACGCTTCATATAGCATCCGTTCGCGCACTACTCAGCGATTGTCCGGGAGCTAAGCAAATTGCATCCGCTCATTTAACCCATTTGACCAGCCTCCTTCACACATCATCCAAAGGTCGATATGGCAGAGAAAAAGCTATTGAAATCCGTGACGCCGCCCGAAAATCCATCGGCAGCTCTATGCCGGCCAAGTCGCTGGAACTCAAGCATACCATCTGCCTAATGGATACTCTTGACGCGGAGATCGGTGAAGTTGAAAACGAGATCAAGCGGATCATGGACGGTATCGCTTCACCCATCCTGACCATCCCCGGAATCAGCTACCGCATGGGAGCTATGATTCTCGCCGAAATCGGTGACTTTGCCATGTTTTCTTCGCCTGACAAAATCCTCGCTTACGCAGGGCTCTCGCCGTCAACCTACCAGTCAGGACAATTGACATCTTCCTACGCCCGCATGGAGAAACGCGGTTCAAGATACCTGCGTTATGCGCTGTTCAACGCCACGAAGTTTGTTTGCATCTGGGATGCCACCTTCGCCGCATATCTCGCCAAGAAACGTTCCGAGGGTAAGCACTACAACGTCGCTATCTCTCATGCCGCCAAGAAGCTGGTTCGTGTGATCTACCATCTTCAAAGAACGGGGCAAGCTTATGTGCCTGCATCCTGATGTGTTCCGTTCATCTCTTGACTAATCCGTTGTGATTGGCAGAGGTGGCTTTGCCACCTCCAGGATCTGTCAAGGACGCCGTAGGCGCGGCGTAGCCGTTTATCCTTGACGGGGCATGATGGCTGTGCTACCTACCCTTATCCTTGTGACCGGCGCTCCTTGCGGCGGTCTGTTTTCTGTTTCATTTGCTTCTGCTCGAAATTCCTCTCCTCTCCGACTAACTTTGGGCTTGACTTTTAATAGTTAGTCTATTCAATAAAGGCAGCCGTTGCAGGCTGCCCCGGAATGTTGGGTTGAATAACGGAAAGGCCGTTGTCAGCACCAATGACTGGATAGAGGTCTTTGGCGAAGAAAACGGATGGATTTTAATCCAATACGCCATCGATAAAGATCACTCGCGTTTCGGTTACATCCCTAAGGAGACCTTGCCGAAGGATGCAAATGTAAGTGCGCTGGCGTGGCTTAATAAACCGGCTTTTCTCCTGAAGGAAACATCTTTGACGGACGATCCGTTCAAAAGTGGGCGTGCGCTGTCGATCCTGCAAGAGGGCCTTCAAGTTACTTTGCTCGGCGTTATAGACGACTGGGCTTATATTGAATTTTCTAACGGCGACTGGCTGCGGGGATTCGTTGAATCGGATGCGCTGACGTATGATCAAGTGTTTATACTGGAAAACCAATCAAATGGCTTGGCCAATGGAACTTTGGTTCTTACAGCAGATCATCAAATGACGGTCAGCATGACGATTTCGATAGAAAATTTGCCTGAACGCTTCATCCTCGAAGACCAAGAGGGCCGATTAATAGGGGAGGCTATGCCCACCCTAAACCGGCAGGACGGTTATTCTGCGCACGCGGCTCTAGCGGAAGATATAACCTGTATCTGCTTTATACCCGTCTATCGTGACGGCACACGCAGCGAAGCGTTTTTTAACGTCGCTTGGTAAGCAACAGATACGCGGTGTAGCTATTGGATATTAAAGTCATGATTACTATATGGGTTCATGTAAAACAATAAATTATTAATGAATATAATGGAATTTTAATGCAATATAGGAATGGCAGTAATTTGTTGAATCTATATCGATTGCAGCTCAGAATAGAGGGAGTATGAATATAGCGCAAAAAAAGTGAAGAAAATTTTGGGATTTGTCGTATAATTGGCCTTTTGACTCGTCTAAGAGGTGTAAGGAGATGAGATGCGCATGGAGGTTGTCACGGGCCCTGACAGCGTCCGCGATCAGGCATTGTGCCAATTGGTCGAACAGCATCAAACAGCATTGCTTCGTATGTGCTTCCTGTACTTGCGGGATGAAGCGCTGGCCGAAGATGCTGTGCAGGAAACGTTCATCAAGGCATATAGGGCAATGCCTACATTTCGTGGAGATTGCAGCGAAAAGACATGGTTGATGCGCATTGCCATCAACACCTGTCGAGACATGCAGCGCTCCGGCTGGTTCCGTCACGTGGATCGCCGCGTTACGCTGGACAAGTTGCCGGAGGCATCCGCTGGGTTTACGGACAGGGATGAGGAACTGACGCTGGCGGTTATGAGGCTTCCAAGAAAATGTAAAGAGGTTATCATGCTCCGGTACTACCAGCAGATGAGTGTGGCAGAGATTTCCGAATCCCTAAATGTGACCGCATCTACCGTATCGAATCAGATAAACCGAGCAAAAAAGAAGCTGCGCAGTATGTTGGAGAGGGGGCATTCTGATGTTTGAACAGAATCCAACTGAACAGATTCGTGAAGCCGTTGATGCGCGCCTCTCTAGCCTGCAGGGTGATCCTTGGCTGGCGCAGCGCGTGTTAGCGAACGCGAAAGGAGAACAAAAAGTGAAGAAAAAGATTTCTGTAGGGTTTGTACTAGTGCTAGTTTTGGTACTGGCGGCTGTGACAGCGTTAGCGGCAATGACGCTTACTACATTCTATGAAAGGGCCATCGAATTGGAAGGGAAAAGCGGTCTCATTCGGGATTGGAGTGCGGCGGATAAGATGGCGCTGGTGGACTGGATGGTTGAGGCGGGTGCCGATCTGGACGAGAAGCAAGTCGGTAGACTGCACGATGATGCTCTTTCAGATGATGATAAGGGGAAACTGGCCATTGAAATCATGTACGCTTACTATGAGAAAGAATACGGCCTCAAGCGTGAGGATTATAACGAATCTAAAATGGCTATTTCCTTCTCTGAAGGAACGTGGGATGACGGAAGCGGCTCGAAGCGCCCGAAAACCTGGAGCATGGATTTATGGTTGAAAGCAGATAGCGAGCATCCCATGGGGATATCCATTCTGCCTGATGGAGCAGTTAAGCAGGCCAGTGCACCGCATATTAGCGATTGGAATGACGAGTGGAATGATGACATGCGGGCTAAAAACATTTGGACGATAGAAGGGATGGCAGCGTTGCAAAACAAATGGGGAGATAAAGCGCAGACATTGTTGGCAACAGGTGCTATTGACACTAAAGGGCAGATAAGCACGGTACTTTCGAGGAAGTTTGGCTTGCCGTCGGAAGATTCTCTAGCCAGAACAAGGGCTCTTGAAGCCGCCGAAACCGCAGTTTTACAAATGCCGGGCTGGTCAAAGGAGAAACTTGCGCTCTTCAGAACGAAAATTGTCAAGGGGTGAAATGATATTTTCTGTTCTTTGGGAGAGGTTGGGGGCGCGGGGGCAGAGCCACCGCAAAACCTAACGACAACCGCCGCAGTAGTGCAGACGGTTTTGCCGTATAATGAAGCAGACGAAAGCGGGGGGCAGGGTAGTAAAATCCTGTTCCCCGTTTTCGGCGGCGAAATGCGGGCGGCAAAAATCCAGACGGTCAAGGGTTTAAGAGTGGAGATTTTTTCGCGCTGTGTGCGGAAAAATACTACTCGTCCCTTGACGGTCTGGATAGTCGGAATGGATGGAGAAGTGCAGATTGCTTTCGTTAAAGAGATATGCTATAATTGAGCCGGTAAACGAACAGACAAATTAGAATTTGTATAGGAGGTGTAAATATGCATCCGTATTTTTGGTTAATTATGTTTTGTGCTGCTGTAGCGATTGTTATAGCTATTGTTTTGAGTAAGAAAAAGAAGTAAAAATATAAATGAATTAGAATTCATATCAGCGTGTCAAAAAAGCCTTCCATACCGGAGGGCTTTTTTGGTATAATAGAAGTGGGTGATAATGATGCTGAAAAAGGAACAGAAGCAGCGGCAATCTGTTGAAATGTTGTGTACGGACATGGTGGTGCCGAAGAATCATCTGCTGAGGAAAATTGATGCAGCAGTCAATTTTGATAGGATTTACGAAATGGTTGAGCCGTTGTATTGTAAAGACAACGGACGACCCAGCATCGATCCCGTAGTGCTGTTCAAGCTGGTGCTGATTCAGCATCTGTTTGGGATACATTCCTTGCGACAAACCGTCAAGGATGCGCAGGTCAATGTTGCGTATCGGTGGTTTATCGGCTATACCATGGCGCAGCCTATTCCACATTTCGCGACAATTAGCTATGCCTTTGCAACGCACTTTTCTACCGAGGTGATAGAGCAGGTATTTGCGTGGATCCTGAAATAAGTCAATGAAGCCGGGTATCTTGACCGTATCTTGACCTTGAGGCTGTCTTTATGGACAGAACATATATCAAAGCGAACGCCAACCTAAAAAAGCATATCAAGAAGGTCATCCCGCAAACAGCTCGGCATTATGGAGAGCAACTCATGGAGGAGGTCAATCGAGATCGGGAAGAACACGGAAAAAA
>JAEYAR010000051.1 GCA_023404715.1 Bacillota bacterium
TTGAGGTATCCGCGTATTACTTCTACCTTTTCTTCTACACTCAATTTTTGCTTATGTCCCATAAAATGCTCCCCCTATGTTTGACAGTTTTCTTTTTCACTGTCTCTCATAGAGGGAGCATATCAAAGGCCGGGCGCGCTTGTGCGTTTGGATTATGGGTAAACCGATCCCGGCTCCGCGCCGTTCGTCCTGTTGTTCTTCACCCAGGTAACGGCTTCCTTAACCGCCGCCTGGTGATCTTTATCCAGGTTGTCGCTGCCGTTCGTCTTACTGCCCAGCAGATGGATACAGAACTGACCGCCGTAGTTGTTATTGCTTACCTTGGAATCGCCGTGAACTACGCCGTACATCGACGCGCAGAACGTCGTCTTCTTTCCACCGCTGCTGAGCGTCAGCAGCACCGGCCGACGCCTCCAATGTCCGTTATCGTCGGTAAGCTGCGACGCATTGCCGACGCCGTAGGCCGCGCACATCACCGCCGTGTCATTCGCCGTCGCCGGTTCCACGTCGAAGTGGTTGCCCGCCGATTGAAGGACGATGTTCCATTGCTTTTTCGACTTGATGTCGTAGATAGTCGCTTTTCCACTGCCCCAAGCGCTCTTGATCTTATCCCTGTTGGCAAAGTAATCGACGTTGTAGTACGCCGTTCCGTCCAGGCCATAGGCCGGATCCGACGTCACCTCGTTGTTGAGCTTCGCAAAGATCACAGACTGCGTCTTCGGGCCCGCCACCATGTCCGCCGTCAAATCATGGTCAAGCTGGAACAGGCGTACCGCCTCGGCGGTGCCGTCGCCGTAGCGACCGCTAATCGACTTGCTTTCCGGATAATAGGGTTCGCCGTTAGAACGCTTTAATTTACGTAGCGCTTGCTGAAGCGCCTTGACGTCGTTCCCTTCCATGTAACGCTTTAGTTCGCGGTAGCCGCTCGTTCCGCCAGAGGTAATATCCTCGTCGGAAACCTTTGTCGTCACGTAATCCTCGCGGATCCAAGATCCTGCTTTCAGGCCGTACCAAGTCTTGCCCTCGCCGTCCTTCTTTGTGGCGACATAAGCATAGGTCTCGCCTTTCTTGGCCGTCCCCTTCACGTCGGCGTCCGTGCTCGCGTCTGCGCGCAGGCGCACGTTATCGCCCGTCACCTTGACGTAGCCGTTGACGACCAGCTCGCCGCCGCCCGTGACGTTGCCCGCTAGGTACGAATCCGCCTCGCTCTTGGTGAGCACGTACACCATGTCGCTACGGATATAGCCCGATGTAGTGTAGCCGTCGACCGTAAAGGTGATGTTATACCATACGTAATTCGCGCTGGTGGAAGAGCTGTTGATCTTAAAGTAGGTATCTTTCTTCAGCAGCGTCTTGCTGGCCCCGGTCGGGCTCTTGCGGACGTTGACCTTATCCTTCGTCGTCCGGCCGTAGTTGCTGCGCAGCGATGGGGTCGTGATCACATCGTCCGGGTTTTCGGGGTCTTTGCCCGTGATCTTGGCCGTGATCTTGTTGAGCGTCTTCGCGCCCGCCACGCCGTCGGCATCCAGATTGTTCGCCTTCTGGAACTTGCGCACCGCTTCCTTCGTCAGGTTGCCGTAGCTGCCCGTGATGCTGCCGGTGTAGAACTTGAGCGTCTTGAGGTCCTCCTGCAGCGTGCGCACCGCCTCGCCCGAGGAGCCCTCCTTGAGCGTGGTCGTGCCGCTGGATCCCGAATCGGATGTACCTCCGCTCGATCCGCCTATCGCCGCGTTGATCTTTTCGAGCGTCCGTTTACCCGCCACGCCGTCGGCGGACAGGTCGTTCTTGCGCTGGAACTTGCGGACGGCTTCCTCGGTCAGCGGGCCAAAATTGCCCGTAATGGTGCCGTCGTACATGCCCAAGATCTTTAGGTTCTGCTGCAGCGCCCTTACCGCGCTGCCGGTCGAACCCGCCTTGAGGGTAGAGGACGTCGAAATCGAGCCGGAGCTGCCGGAGGAGGAGCCGCCGAGCACCGAGGCGATCTTATCGAGCGTCTTCTCGCCCGCAATGCCATCGGCGTCCAGGCCGTATTTGCGCTGGAATTTGCGCACCGCCTCTTCCGTCAGGTTGCCGTAATTGCCCGAGATGCTGCCCGAATAGAGCTTTAAGTCCTTCAAATCCGACTGCAGCTGGCTGATCTGCGAGCTGGTCAGCTTTACCTTTGAATTGGAAGAAGAAGAGGAGGAGCTGCTGCTCGTGCCGAACAGCTTCGCCTGCGTGGCGGGGCCGGCGATGCCGTCGCCGTACAGACCCGCCTTTTGCTGAAACTTACGCACTGCCTCTTCGGTCAGGTCGCCGTAGCTGCCCGAGATGCTCCCCGAGTAGTAGCCCAGATCGGCGAGCTTTTGTTGCAGCTTGCGTACGTCCGACCCCTTGGAGCCGTTTTGCAAATAGCCGTACTTGCCCGTCACGCCGGACGTGCTGTTGGAGCTCGTCTTGTCCGCACGCGTGAACGTACCCACCCGCTTGGAGGGGAGATTGCCGCCCTCTACGCCGTAGTAGTTCTTCGCGTCGGCCTTGCTGAGCATCTTGACGTACGTCTTCGAGCCGTCGTTTTGGCATACCCAGCCCGTCGCGATGTCGCCCTGCAGATCGCGGTAGCGCACGCGGATAAAGGTATTACCGCCGACGTAATCCGTATCCAGCGCGTACACACAGGCGCCCGATACGATGTTATCCTCGATGTCGGCGGACAAAGACGCCTTTGCGCGCACGCGTACCCTGTCCAACGTCTTGCCGTACACATCCTTATATCCGGCCGCCTGCGCGACCGAAAAAAGGCAGCACGACAGCAGCAGGCCCAAAAGCACTGCCACCCATCCTCTGGTTTGCATCTTCTTCATCTCGGCAAAACCCCTTCTTGCGCCCCCGTTTTACGGAAGCGTCCGCTTTCGCACAGCGCGTAATCACCTGCTGCGGTATTCGTCTTACGAGCATTATATTACGAAAATGTTAATTTGTCAATTTCTTTTCGTAATAATTCAGCTTTAAATTTGGCAGCAGCGCCGCCCGCGCAGTATCTATCATATATTAGACGCGCAAGCGGGCTGTTTGGTTGCATCGCCCTCAAATTTTTCCGCGTTTTCATCCTTTTTGTTCGGCACATAGCCCGAAAAGACCGTCTGTCCCTCTTCGCTCTGCAGCGTAATATCTCCGTCATAATCCCGAAGCAGGCGCTGAACGATGAAAAGGCCCATCCCCTGCCCGGTGCGTTTGGTGGTAAAGCCGGGGCTGAATATATGCGCGGCCGTCTGCGCCGGAATGACGGGGCCGTTATTCTTGACCTCGAAACGGCAGGCCTTCAGGTCTTCGTACAGGCTGACCACCAGCAGCGGCGCCTTCGTCTCGTGCATGGCGTCGATGGCGTTGTCGATCAGGTTGCCCAGCACGCGGCACATCTCCCAAGCGGGCATCGACAGGTTCTTCCATCCCGCCTTGATATCCAGCTCCATTTGAATGCCCCGCCGCTCGCAATCCGCCAGCTTGGCCTGCAGCAGCGCGTTGATCGCCACGCTATCCGTCTTCAGCGCCCGGTTGACGCGCTGGATGTCGCCGTATACGCGGTCCATGTAATTGCAGGCCTCCTGCGGCTCATCCATCTCGATCAGGCTGTAGACCACTTGGATGTGGTTCATAAAGTCGTGGCGCTGAGCGCGCAGCGTGCGGTTCAGCTCCTCCATCCGCCGGTATGCTTCCTCGATCTCTTCCGCCTGACGCCTTGCCCGCAGGTTTGTAAACGCCGCGCCGATGTCGATCAGGGCGCCCCAACAGACGACCACCGCGCAGACGAATATCATAAATCGAAACAGCTTCATGTCCAGGTGGCTGGGCGCGCGGATGAGCATCACGGCGAGCAGGATGACCGCGATGACCTGCAATACGTTGGTGACGACGGAATACACCGCCGCCTTTTTTACATCGATTTTTTCGCGCATACGACCCTCCCACGCCCAATGACAAAATATCACCCCCATATCATAACAGGTTTCTCATTGACATGAAAGAGGTATTCTGCTACAATTTCGTTCATTCGCAAATACCTTTTAAATCCAAAGTATTTAATCTATTCAAAGGAGTGTGTGCATCATGAACCTTAAAAATACCAAAAATCTCGCGATTTGCGGCCTGCTGGCAGCCCTCATCCTGTTGGCGACCTACGTGATCAAGCTGCCCGTTCCCATCACGAACGGCTACGTGCACCTGGGCGACGGGTTTATCTTCATGGCCGCCCTGCTGACCGGCCCCATCGGCGCGCTCGTCGCGGGCGTCGGCTCCATGCTGGCGGACCTGATCGGCGGATACTTCGTCTACGTGGTCCCCACATTCCTCATCAAGGCCGCCATGGGCTATGTAGCGGGCCGCTTCGCCGTCTGCGACAAAAGGAGCCTCATGAAAAACCTCATCGTCTTTTTATGCGCGGAGGCGGTCATGGTCCTGGGGTACTTCCTCTTTGAGAGCGCGCTCTACGGCTTTGCGGCAGCGCTAGCCGCCGTCTTCCCCAACGTCATCCAGGGCGTCTTCGGCGTCGTCGTAGGCCTGCTGCTCACCCCCGTAGCCCAGCAGCTAAAGAAATATGTCGCCTGACGGTTTCCCCTGCCGCACAACGCATTGTGCGGCATTTCTATGTATTGATGGAGGATAACGATGCTGAAACGATCGCTCTTAGCGCTCCTGTTACCGCTCGTCCCCTTCTTGCTCCCGCTCCGGGCGACGGCGCAGCCGCTTCGCCTGTTCGTCTCCTCCGACCTGCACTATAAGCCCGTCGTCGCGCCTGCCCAAACCCTTTTGATCGAGCAGATGCGCTATAGCGTAGAGATCATCACCGCGCTGTTTGAGGCGGCCCAGGCGCAGCGCCCCGACGCGCTCGTGCTCCTCGGCGATTTGACGAACGACGGCCGCACGGAGGAACACCGCGCGCTCGCCGCTCTGCTTGAAGACGTCGATCGCTCGGGCGTTCCGGTCTATGTATTGCCCGGCAACCACGATTTATGGCAGGCGGACGCCGCGTTTTTTAGGGAGACGTATGCGTCCTTGGGCTATGACCGCGCCTTTTCGAAGGATGCGGCGTCCCTCAGCTATGCCGCGGCGCTCTCCCCCGACCTTTGGCTCATCCTGCTCGATACCGTGCCAGGCGGCAGCACGGAGGGCGAGATTCTGCCCGCCACGGTCCAATGGCTCGCGGGCGTGCTCGAACTCGCCGCGCAGCGCGGCGCTACGGCGATCACCTGCAGCCATCATAACGTGCTCGCTCACAGCTCGCCCGCCTACAGCGCGAACTACGAAATCCAGGGCGGCGATGCGCTGCGTGAAACGTTAATCGATTATCGCGTCCCTTTGCACCTGAGCGGCCATCGCCACGGCTGGCACTACGTCACGGCCCCGTTCACGGAGCTCATCGTCGGCATGCCGGTCGCCTATCCCACCCAGTATGCAGAGCTGACCGTCGAGCCCGGCGCGCAGATCTCCTTTGCCGCCAGGCCGCTCGATATGGCGGCCTGGGGCGCGTCGCACGCCCGGCCGGATCTGGCGGATTTTGACGTCTTTTCCCTCGCCGCCCGCGTGCGCATGGGCGAAGAGATGGCGGACGGCCTGCTTGCGCACGTAAACGCCACAGAAGCGCAAAAGGACGTCATGCGCGGCTTTTTCAGGGACGTATATGTAGACTATGCGCGCGGCACGATCTTTGAACGCCGTGACGCTTACCTGCAAAGCGAGGGGTTCCGCCTGTGGAAGGAGCGCGCTCAGGGCCTGCGCCAGCAGGAATGGCTGCTGTATCTGGTGACGGATATGACGCAGGACTATCGCGCGTTCACGCTCCTGCTTTAAGCCAAAGTCTGCATGCGCATACCGGCGCCCCCGCGCATAGGCTGAACGGGGTGATCCCGATGGATAAAAAAGAGATGCTCTCCCTGATGGAGCTTTCGGCAGACGCCTATTTAAACGTGCAGCCGCTCTGCCGGGGCGAGGACATGACGTTTATCGACGATAAACGAAGCGGCGTGCAGTGCGCTGTCCGCCGCAAGGACGATACGATGACCATCGCCTTTCGCGGCACGGATTCCAAGGCCGATTGGCGAAGCAACTTTCGTTTTTGTAAAAAGACGATCCCTTACGACAACGCGGCCTCGCCCATCCGCGTACATTCCGGTTTCCTGTCCGCGTATAAATGCGACGCGGTGCGCGGGCGCCTCATGCGAATGGTGACGCCCAATATCCGCCGCATCCGCGTGACCGGCCATTCCCGCGGCGCGGCGCTGGCCGTGCTGTGCGCGGTGGACCTGCAGTATAATTTCCCCGACCGCTGCTTTGAGGTGGTTCTCTTCGGCTGTCCGCGCGTCGGCAACCGCGCATTTGCCGAGTCTTACGACCGGCGCGTCTTCATGACGATGCGTGTAGAGCAGGGGGCCGATATCGTCACCAAGGTGCCGCCCGCCCTCTTCGGCTACCGCCATGTGGGCATGCGCTGCCGCGTGGGGCCCAAGCGCGCGCGCCCGTTTTCGTTTCTCGATCACCTGCCGGGGCGCTATTACATGGCGATGTTTCGCGAACTGCCGGAATAAGCCGCCGAGCCGGAGAGATAAAACGCCGGCTCATCGCTTCTCTTCGCTCATCTGCGCGCCCGCCTGTCTCGTCCACGATGGTCCGGCATGTATTTTATCGGGCTATGAGCGCATCTCACGCAGCGAATCCGACGGCTTGCGCCGATGCGCTTGCCTCCTTTGCTTTTGTCTCTTATGCTATAAGCAGATCCGGCTAAACCGTGCCGCCGGGCAACCGTTTTATAGGAGCGAGGGGGGATTCTTTATGCGTGAGGCGCTTGCACAGGTAAAAGAGCTTCAGGTGCATTACGGAAAGGTGCAGGCCGTGAGCGGCGTTTCGTTCTCGTTATTTTCCGGTGAAATCTTCGCGGTTATAGGGCCCAACGGCTCGGGCAAGACCTCCACCGTGGAGTGTCTGGAGGGTCTGCGCCTGCCAAGCGGAGGCAGCGTCCAGGTGTTCGGGCTCGATCCGCGTCAAAACCGCCGTGCGATCTATGAGCAGATGGGCGTGCAGTTGCAGGAAGCGGCTTATCCCGATAAGATCAAGGTGCGCGAGCTATGCGCACTGCTCTCCAGCTTTTATGCGCACCCCGCCGATTGGCGTCTGCTGCTGGGGGAGCTCGGGCTATCCGACAAGGCAAACAGAAGGGTCGGCAAGCTATCCGGAGGCGAAAAGCAGCGCCTGTCGATCCTGCTAGCGCTGCTGCCGCGTCCAAAGCTGCTCATTCTGGACGAATTGACCACCGGTCTGGACCCCGAGGTGCGCCGCGGTATGTGGGAGACCTTGCGCCAGATACGCGAAGCGGGCGTAGGCATCCTGCTCGTCTCGCATTACATGGACGAGGTGGAGGCATTGGCGGACCGGCTCCTTTATATGAGCGCAGGACGCGCCGCCTTCTGCGGCACGCAGGCGGCTTTTCGCGCGTACGCAAAGGAAATCACGTCTGCTGGCGTATGGCGGGAGGGCATGTCTCTGGAGGAAATCTATCTGCTGCTCTCACCCAGGCAAGGAGCGCTGACGTTGGAGGCGATTCTATGAAAAAGCTATGGGCACTCTTGAAGATGGAGACGCGCCTCTACCTGCGCGAATTCTTCGGCTTCTTCTTCACATTCGCTTTCCCGCTGCTCATGCTGCTGCTCTACGGCAGCATTTACGGCAACGAACCCACGCCCGCCTTCGGCGGGCAGGGCACGATGGACGTATCCGTGCCTGCCTATTCAGCGATGATCATCGGCGTTACGGGGCTTATGGCCTTCCCGCTCACGCTTACCAGCTATAAGGATCAACGGATCTACAAGCGCTTTGACGCGACGCCCGCTGGGAAAGGCCTGGTGATCGCGGCGCAGGTGCTCGTCTGCCTGCTCATGACGCTGGGCGGCTTCGCGCTGCTGTTCGTGGCGGGCAAGCTCCTCTACGGCATCCGCATCGCCGGCAGCCTGGCCGCCATCGCTGGGGCGCTTGTTTTAAGCATCGCATCGATCTTCTCGCTCGGCTTTTTCTTTACCGCCGTCGCCCGCGACGCGAAGATCAGCAACCTGCTCTGCTACGTCGCCTACTTTGTGATGATCTTCCTCTCCGGGGCGACGATGCCCAAACAACTCTTCCCCGAAGCGGTACGCGCTTTTTCCAGGTGCCTACCTCTGACGTATGTGGTCGATCTGCTCCAGGCCGTATTTCGCGGCGAGGCGCTCTGGGCGTGCCGCACCGAGCTTGGCGTACTGGGCGCCCTGCTCTTCGCTTGCACGCTCGCCGGCGCCGCGCTGTATAAGCGAAAGAGCTGGGCATGAGCGCCTGCACGAAGGCAAAAAATTCGGACGCAGCCCTTGACAAACCGGGGCGCGGGACGTATCATGGATGTACCGTATCTTCGCCAGGACGGGCCCGGCAAGCCCCGAGCGAAGCGCGGATAAAAAAGCGGACGGATATCCGTCAACAAGGGTGGAACCGCGGAAGGTAACTTTCGTCCCTTGACCGTCGCAGGAAAGCAAACTGCACGCGTCATGGGCGCAGTTGCCTTCCGCTTTGTATTCTAAAAACATGCTTAGGCGAGGAGGACTTCACATGGAAAAGACGATGGATAAGATCGTCGCGCTGTGCAAAAACCGCGGCTTTATATTCTCAGGCTCCGAAATCTACGGGGGCCTTGCCAACACCTGGGATTACGGCCCGCTGGGCGTAGAATTTAAAAACAACGTAAAGCGCGCGTGGTGGAAGAAGTTTGTCCAGGAAAACAAGTACAATACGGGGCTCGACTGCGCGATCCTCATGAACCGTGAGGTCTGGGTCGCCTCCGGCCATGTAGGCGGCTTCAACGATCCGCTGATGGACTGTAAGGCCTGCAAGGCGCGCTTCCGTGCGGACAAGCTGATCGAGGATTATACGGGAGGCGACGAAACGGGCGACGGATGGTCCAACGCGGAGCTTGAAGCGTACATCGCGGAGCACGACATCGTCTGCCCGGTGTGCGGCAAGAAGGATTTTACGGGCATCCGCCAGTTCAACCTGATGTTCAAGACGTATTCAGGCGTCAATCAGGACTCGGCGGCCGAAATTTACCTGCGCCCGGAGACCGCGCAGGGCATCTTCGTCAACTTCCAAAACGTCATGCGCACGACGCGCAAGAAGCTGCCCGCTGGCATCGCGCAGATCGGCAAGTCCTTTCGTAACGAGATCACGCCTGGCAACTTTATCTTCCGCGTACGCGAGTTCGAGCAGATGGAGCTGGAGTTCTTTTGCAAGCCCGGCGAAGACCTCGAATGGTTCGCTTACTGGCGCGCCTTCTGCCGCGATTGGCTGCTGGGCCTGGGGATGACGCAGGAAAACCTGCGTCTGCGCGACCACGAGCCGGAGAAGCTTGCCTTCTACTCCAAAGCCACCACGGACTTTGAATACCTCTTCCCCTTCGGCTGGGGCGAGCTTTGGGGCGTGGCCGACCGTACGGATTACGACCTCAAGCAGCACCAGGAGCATTCCGGCAAGTCGATGGAGTACCTCGACCCCGTGACCAACGAGCGGTACATCCCCTATTGCGTCGAACCCTCTCTGGGCGTAGACCGCGCGGTGCTCGCTTTCCTGTGCGATGCGTACGACGAAGAGGCGCTCGAGGGCGGCGACAGCCGCGTCGTGCTGCATATGCACCCCGCGCTTGCTCCCTTCAAGGCCGCTGTGCTCCCCCTACAAAAGAACAAGCTGGGCGCCCTGGCGACCGAAGTATACGAAAAGCTCGCGGCGCATTTCATGGTCGATTACGACGAGACGGGCTCCATCGGCAAGCGCTACCGCCGTCAGGATGAAATCGGCACGCCCATGTGCGTAACCGTCGACTTTGACACGCAGGAGAGCGGCGTCGTCACCGTGCGCGACCGCGACACCATGCAGCAGGATAAGGTGCACGTAGACGACCTCGTCAGCTACATCGAAAAGAAGATCGCATACTGACCGTAGAAGCAAGTGCCGCTTCACGCCGAGGAAAATGTCCTCCGGCGTGAAGCGGCCCTTTTTCGCTTAGAGATAACACCGCATGGAGCGCTCGATCCAGTAGGCGTAATCCGAGTCCGGGTTGCGATCCTCCAACCGTTTCAGGCGCTTGTACATCGCAAGCCCGTCGCCCACGTCGTGCCACAGGTCTGCAAAGACGAAGTCAAACCCGTCGCCGGGCGTGCGTTGCGCGGCAAATGCAAACGCGTCCCCTTGCACGACGCGCATCTTGTCCGCATGCTCAAACTGCGGCAAAATGTGCTGCTGAAAGAGGGCGACGACGTCCGCATTTTGTTCTACGACCGTGACCGACGACACCGCCGCCTTACGCGATGCCATGTAGGCGAAGTATCCCATGCCCAGCCCATAGGTCAGCACGTGCCCGCGCGCCGCGCAAAGCGGCGCTTCCATCGTCGTGATCTCGTTGGGCGTCACGCTCATCCAGACACGTCCGTCCTCCAGCAGCGCGGGATAGGTAAAACCCGCCTCGAAAAAGCCGATCTGCGGTATCGTCCGCCCGTCCGGCATCTGCAGGATGTCGTCGCAGACGAACGCTTCGCAGGGCTTGTAGCGCGCCTGCCGCAGTTCGCACTTGCCGCTGCGCGTTCGCGGCAGGCGGACGGCTTGGTAATAGGCGTTTTCCTCGTACTCCGCCGCATTCAGGCAGTGCACCATCTGCGGGAAGTAGCGCTGGTACAGCTCCCGGTCCTGCGGCTGTTCGTCGATGTTTAGCCCGCAGGACGCCGCCAATAGCAGGGAAAAGGCCTCTTGCGGGGGCAAACCGCAGCTTTGCGAAAGCTCCCGCACCTCCGCCGGGCGGATGAAATCCGGCGCATCGTTTAGGTATCGGCTCATCATCCACAGTATCTGCGCGTTCATGCGCTCCGTCCGGTTCAGGCTCATGCCTTTCCCTCCGTTTCGCCGCCTGCGGGCATCCGTAGGACGGCAAGGCCCAGGCGCTCCGCCTCCTCAAGGCTGTGCGTCACCAGCACCGTCGTCCGGCCTTTCATGTTTTCGGCGATCAGCCGCAGCATGCGGCGGCGCATCGCATCGTCCAGCTCCTTGAGCGGCTCGTCCAATACCAGCACGTCCCCGCCGAACATCAGCGCCCGCGCGAGCGACGCGCGCCGTCTCATCCCGCCGGAGAGCTCGAACGGCAGCTTATCTCCCGCGTCCGCAAGGCCGACGCGCGCGAGCCACGCGTCCGCCTCCGCCTCGCGCGATCGCAGCGGCAGGGCGTCCGGGTAGGCGAGCGCCAGGTTTCGGCGGACCGTATACCAGGGCAGCAGCCGGTCCTCCTGAAACTGGCAGGCGACGCGCAGACCCTCCATGCCCCGCACGCTGCCCGCGTCCGGCGCCTCCAGCCCGCATAGGAGGCGCAGCGCCGTCGTCTTGCCGCAACCCGAGGGCCCGAAGAGGCATACGCCGCCCGAGACCGGCAGCTCCAGCGTGAAGTGCGAGAGCACAGCGCGCGCGCCGTAGCGCTTTGTCACCTCAAACAGCCCCCGCATGCCCCATCCCCTCCTCTATCGCGCCGGCGCTTTTCCGGCGCCATGTGCGCATCGCCGCGATGAACAGCTTTTCCAGCGTCATGCTGACGGCAATCACAACAGCCGTCCACGCGAGCAGCGAATCCGTCTCCAGGTAGATCTTGGCGTTGTAAAGCTGCGTGCCGATCGCGCCCCTGGGCACGCCCAAAACCTCTGCGGCCACGGTCGCCTTCCAGCATAGGCCGATCGAGGCCTCGCATGCGGCGGCAAACGCCGGCAGCACAGAGGGGACGTAGATGTGCAGCAGCGTCTTGCGCACGCCGAAATGGAACATGCGGCCCATTTCCAGCAGCTCCCGATCCGTTCCGGCGATGCCCTCCATCAGGTTGGCGTATACGATGGGCAGCACCATCAAAAAGCCCGTCAGCACGGGCACGTTGCCCGGGCGCAGCCACACCAGCGCCAGGATGATGAAAGACGTCACGGGCGTCGCCCGGATGACCGCGAGGGCCGGATTCAGTAGATCCCGAAGCAATCCGCAGGCGCTGCACG
>JAEYAR010000115.1 GCA_023404715.1 Bacillota bacterium
GTCCAGGCCCAGTTCATCAAGCCAGTCCATGCGCACCGCCGGGCCCGCCCACGGGGAGATGGGGCCCGTGCTATCCTCTTCCAGCATCAGCTCGCCGAAGCCCCAGATGTGTCCTTCGTTGGTCTTCATCTGCTTGGCGACCTCGGGGTATTTTTCATAGATCGCCGTCAGGTTCGGACAATATTGGGCGATGTAATCCTCCAGCGGCAGGAAGATGCCGTCTTCGATCGCCTTGGCGACGTCGCCCGGGTAGGTAGCGCCCGCCTCCATGCAGACGAAGTCGGGCAGGTCGTTGGCCGCTACCAGCAGATTAAACTGCTCCGCCTCCTGGCCTGCGGCCGGATGAATCCATTCGATGTGAACGTTCGTGCGGTTTTCCAGCTCCTGATAGACCTCGTTGCCGTTGTAATCGGTCATCAGCTTGGCTGCGTTCGTGTGCATGGGCTTCCAATAGGTAAACGTGACTTTTTCTTCGCTCAACGGCAGCGTATAGGCTTCCGGTTCCGCCAGCGCCGATACCGTGCCGAGCATCAGTGCGAGCGCCATGCATAGAGCAATCCATTTTTTCATCGTGTATACCCCTTTCCGTTTGGCCACTTGTGTACCGCCGCGGGCGCGCTCCGCGGCAGTTCGCGTGTCTGTAGCATACATTTTTTCACCGGCCGTGTAAAGGAGCAAAATCATCCTGTTTCAACATTTTTTGTATTGATATTATCTTCAATTCAGAGGTAATAGACACATCATTTGCGCGTTGTTAACCGTTTCTTCACGTTAGCAATTTTCAAATTTGCTCCCTTTATGCCGTTTTGGTTAACGCGAAAAAAGCGCCCCTGTTCACCGGCGCTAAAAGCTGGTATACTGTGCAAAATCCGCGGTATCTCCATATATTGACGAGGAGGAACTCTTATGAAGCTCACTCATCCGCTCGGCGGCGGCCTGCCCGGCCTCGCGCTGCTATCCCACGTCAAAACACGCTCCCTTTCCCCGGAAAACCCAAGCGGCGCGCCCGGCGGCGGGGCGCTGTGCCCGCTCGAGCAGGGCAGCGCCCGCGCGGCAGCCCGCGAGCTGGGCACGGGCTGGAAGGTCAACCCTTTCGTCGTCATCAAGGCGGGCACGACCTATGAAATCGGCGATATCGAAGGCCCCGGCACGATCGACCATATCTGGATGACGCCGACGGGCGCGTGGCGCGACTCCATCCTGCGTTTCTACTGGGACGGACAGGAGCACCCCAGCGTCGAATGCCCGGTAGGCGACTTTTTTGCCTGCGGTTGGGGGCAATACGCGCCCGTCTCCTCGCTGGCCGTCTGCGTCAACCCTGGCTCGGCATTCAACTGTTACTGGAAGATGCCCTTTCAAAAGCGCTGCCGCATCACGATGGAAAACCGCTCGGTAGACGATATGGTGCTCTACTACCAGGTGGACTACTCGCTGTGCGAGCTGCCGGAAAACATCGCCTACTTCCACGCGCAGTTTCGCCGCGTCAACCCGTTGCCTTACAAAGAGGCGTATACCATCGTCGATGGTATCGAAGGCCGCGGGCAGTATGTAGGCCTCTACATGTGCTGGGGCGTCAACAGCTGCAACTGGTGGGGCGAAGGCGAGATCAAATTTTACATTGATTCGGACACGCAGGCTCCCACCATCTGCGGCACGGGCACCGAAGACTACTTCTGCGGCTCGTACAATTTCGAAAATCAGAAGACCCATCGCTATGAGGCCTTTACGACGCCCTACGCAGGCATGCCGCAGGTCATAGAGCCTGACGGCCTCTACCGCTCGCAGCAGCGCTTCGGCCTCTACCGCTGGCACATCACGGATCCCGTGCACTTCGACGAGCGCCTGCGCGTGACGATCCAGGCCCTCGGCTGGCGCAGCCACGGCCGCTATCTGCCCCTGCAGGACGATATCTCGTCCGTCGTTTTCTGGTATCAGAGCCTGCCCTCCAAGCCCTTCCCCGCGCTGCCGGACCGCAACGCGCTAGAGGTCATCTAACAAAAAATATGGACGCCGGCATGCCTCACAAGGGAAACCGGCGTCCACTTTTTGTCCTCAGGTCTTTGCCGCACGGTACGAGAGCAGCATCACCTGTCCGCTCTGATAAAGCACCTCCGCATGATACGTCTCCCCCGTGGCGAGCGTCACGCGCACCTGCGCGCTGTAGCCCGCGTCGAAATCGACGCTGCGGCGCGTGCGGATCGGTTCCAGCGCCTGCGTTTGCACGATCTGCGCCTGCGGATGCAGGTCGAGGATGAAGGCGCGCGCGATCTCCTGCCACCGCTCGTCGTAGGGATCGTGCTCCTCCCCGTCGCTTTGAATCGGATCTTTGACGACAAACCAGTCCGCCGTGAGCGTCCTGCCGGTCCGCGCGTCCAGGTAGATGAAGTAGGCCTCCTGGTGCCCGTTCGCTTCGACCGTCTCAAAGCTGGCCTGATAGGCCGTCGCCTCCCCCGCCTCGTCCGCCTCCGCGCTATCGCTCGTGCGTACGATGGAGAGCGGCGCGTTCAGCAGCCGCGTAAGCTCCTCGCGCGCCAGGCGTTCTAAGCGCGCGTAATCGATCGCATCCTCCGCGCCCGTCGCATAGTGCCCCTGCACAAAGCGCAGGATTTCCTCGTCCGTCTGCTCTCGATAGGGGCGGAACGTGAAGTGCTCCAGCCCGTTAAACGTCCTCTCCCGCTGCTGCTCCGCGCTCTGTGGTTCCCGTCGCAGCTGAATTTCGCCCAGCCCGTCGTCCTCCGGCAGCGGTGTAAATGCCCTTTGCGGGCGCAGGCCCTGGCGCGTATACTGCTCGTAAAGCAGCGTCCGGCGGCCGATCTCGCCTTGCGTCGGCACGCGGGTACACTCCAGGCTGCCGCCGCGCATGCAGTTGCGCTCATTGAGCCCGGCCGGGTCAAACGGCAACCAGAGCCGCGCATAGGCGTCGACGATCGAAAGCAACTGTTCGTCCGTCAGCGGAATCCCTGGGAGAATCACATAAGCGCGCTCCCCGTCGTAGTCCGCGGGGCCCAGCCTATAGACGCCCACGAGCACGTCCTCCGTCTTGTTCAGTACGTCCTCCGCCGGGCGCAGGCCAGACGCGTAAGCGTCCTGCAGCGCGTGGGCGCGCGCCTGCTCCTCTTGCGTCAATCCGCATCCGGCCTGCAAGCTGCGCGCGTGTTCTTCAAAATAGGCCTCCAAAGGCTGCGGCAGGTAATGCTCCTCCTCGATCGCGACATACGGCGCATACGGCGCAGCCGCAGGCGCATCCTGAACGACGTTCTCCACTACCTGCGCTTGCGCCGCGCCGCCCGTGAGCAGGAGGCCCAGCAGCAGGCAAAGCGCCTGAATCCTCGTTGTGCTCATTGCAACCGCTCCCCGCTTCCCGCGTGTACGAACGCGTTTTGATATCGATAGGCGGGCCGCGCGACGATCTGTGCGCCCTGCTGGATGATCAGAAAACAGCGCTCCAGCGGCGCGTCCGGCCGTATCCCGCTCGCCGCAAAGGCCTCCAGCGCCGCCGCCTCTTCGATCGCGGGCACGCCGCCCGGCAGGGGCTCAAAATCAGCCCAGTCGGCATGCAGCGAAAGCACGCCCGCGTCGCCGATGCGCACGTCCGCGCTCAGGTGCGGCGCGTCCGGCACGCGCATTTCCATCCGCTCGTTCGGATCCATAGCGGTATTCGCCCAGTTCCAGTAAGCGGCATACCGCGCCGCGCTCTGATACACCGGCAGGCCGTTTAAGCGCTGGTCCAGCACCACGCGATAGAATCCGCCTGCATCGCTTGCATAAGCGCCTGCCTGCTGCAGGCCGTTGTCCGTAAGGCCCAGCGCGTCCAAAAGCGCTTGCGCCTTTTTAACGGCCTCCTCCCGTGTCAGGCGGCAGGGCGGCACGTTGTCCGCACAAACGCTTTGCCGGTTGCAGGATGGATCCGTTTCGTTCCTGCGGTAGAATACGCTGCCAAAGCCGTCCGCTTCCCCAAACACCCGTACATCCGCGTGCGACTCGCCCCAATCAAAGCCGCTGTAATGCCAATATGTATCCGCGAGCGACGTCTCGTGCGACGCCTCTTCCCAGCGCTCCCCAAAGACCGACTTGCACAGCGCATCCGCGTCTTGTCTGTAAGGCAACACCCGATAGCTGCATGCGTCCTGCGCCTGCGCCGCAGATGCGAGCAGTAATCCGGCCAGTAAAAACACGGCGATGATCTTTTTCATCCGTTCGACGCCCCCTCTTCCTGCTCCTTGGGGAGCACGGGCGGCTTACGGCTGTACTCGATTTGCACGACCTGCTCGCTTTGATACAGGATCTTCACCTCGTAATAGCCGCCATCCGCCGGATAGACCGCGACGAGCGCGCCGTATCCGGGCGAGGAGACGTCGCCCGACACGCCGTTGCAGATCTGCTCCCCGAGCGCCTGGGTATGGCTGATCCGACAATCCGGCCGGATGTCCGAGACCGCCGCGCAGGCCATCTGCCGCCATTTTTCATCGAAAGGGTCGAGCCTCAGGTCGCTGTACCTTAGGTTCGCATCGATGTATAAGCAATAGGCGTTCAGCGTCTCCTTCGTCGCGTTCTCTACGATCGCCATTGTGCGGACATATCGCCCCGCCGTCGGGTCGCTTTCAAACTGTCCGCAGTAGGCCCCTCCCTCGGCGACGGTGTCGTAGACCGTAAACTGCTCCAGCGTATAGTCCGTAACCCTTTTCAGCGCCAGCGGCGCGCCCACAAGCCGCGCCATTTCCGCGCGGGCGACGGCCTCCATCCCGCTCCAGTCCACGCGCTTTTCCCGCGGTTCGGTCTCGTCCAAATCATACGTGACATAGGCGAAAAGCTCAGCATCGTCCATCGCCCGGTAGGGCAGGAACGTAAACCAGCTCCTGCCGCAAAATAAATCCTCCGGCTGAGTCTGCAGCGTCACCCTGCCCAGGCCGTCGTCTTGCGGCAGCACTGTGAACGGCTGCGCCTGAACGCCCTGCCGATAAAGCCCCCGCAGTACGTCTGCGCGCGTGCGTTCGCTGTCCGTCCAATAGCGCGTATTGCCAAAGTATCCGCCCCGCATGCAGTTGCGGTGTGAGAGCGCAGCCGGGTCGAAGCGTTTGCCTATCTGCGAGAACGCGTCGATGAGCTGCAAGAGCTGCTCGTCCGTAAGATACGTCGTCGGCAGAATTACGTAAACCGTTTCCCCTGCGTAATCCTGGGGACGCAGGGGATAAACGCCGACGACGACATCCTGCGTCACGCCCAGCGCGCTCTCTTCTGGCCGCTCGCCCGCGTCGTATCGCGCCTGCAGGGCCGGTACGCGCGCGGCTTCCTTTTTCGTCAGCCGAGGCGCCTGCATGTGCCCCTCCCAGTCCTCATCTCCGCCGGCGGCATACTCCTGCGCGTACGCCTCTGGTGTATAGTCCTCCAGCACCGTGTCTATGCCCGCAGTTTGCGCCGCCTCCGGCGCGGCCTGCACCACGTCTTCTTGCACTGCGCCCGCCGGGCGCGGCAAGCAAAACAACAGGCACAGAAGGACCGCCGCTTTTTTCACCGTCAACTCCCCCTTTTTGATCACCCTTCGGCGTCTGGCCAAAGGATAACAGCCTTGCGGGCACAGAGTCCTCAACACATTGTAACGATGTTGTAACAAACGCTATTTCCCCAAATATACGCGCACCGTCGTGCCCTTTCCGGGCTCGGAATCGATCCGCAGCCGTCCGCCGTGCGCCGCGCAAATGCGCGCGCAGAGCGTCAAGCCGAGCCCTGCGCCGCCCTGGCTGCGCGTGCGCGCCTTGTCCGCCTTATAGAACGGCTCACAGGCGCGCGCGCACTGCTCCGGCGTCATCCCGCGCCCCGCATCCTGCACGGAAAAACCGTCTGCAAAGGCGGTCAGCACCACTTCCTGCCCCGGCGCGCTCGCACGGACCGCATTGACGCACAGGTTTTGCGCGAGCATGTACAGCAGCTCCGGATCGCCGCGCCAAACAGCCTCCCCCTCGGCCTTTACGCATAGGCGTACGCCGTTTGTCAGCGGCTTTAGCGCCCCGGCGGCCTGCGCGAGCAACAGCCGCCCGTTCACATCCTCCCGGACGATTTCCTCGTGTGGTAAGCGAGTCAGCAACAGCAGGCGCTTATCCATGTCCGCCAGGCGTTGCGTCTCTCTGGCGATCGCGCGCAGCGCGGTACCCCGCTGCGCTTCGTCCAGCGCCGCCGTCTGTAGCAGCCGCGCATACCCGAGCATCGCCGTCAGCGGTGTGCGCATTTCGTGCGCGAGCGCGTCGATCAGTTCCTGCCGCCCCTGCGCCTCACTGCGCAGCGCCTCCTCCCGCGCGGCGATCGCGGCGCGCATCTCGTCAAACCGGCGCGCCAGCTCGCCGGTTTCATCCCGGCGCGTGAGCGGCAAGGCAGGCCCCTGCGCCTCGCCCGAAGCGATGGCCTGCGCGGCGTGCGCAAGCTGCTTCACCGGCCGCACGCTCAGACGGGCTACAAACAGAGAAAGCGCCGCCACGAGCACCGCGCCTATGGCGCCCACCGCAGCAAAGGACCGCCAGAGCGACCGGCGCAGTTCATATAGGTCGCTCACGTCGCGCCCGGCCAGCAGCGTCACATACTGCGACATCCGCTCGCTCACGAGCAGGCGCGGGGCCTCCCCCTGGGTGTCGAGCAGCGATTGGCGTCCCATCTCCGGGATCAGGGCGCCATAGCGTGCCGGCAGCTCCGATCCATCCACGGGCCGTTCGCCGTAGAGCAGCGTTACCTCCAGCCCTTGCTGCGTAACCATCGCGCGCAGGCGCGAGAGGAGTACGCAAAGCTCGCTATACGCAGCCGTCTGCAGCGGCTCGCGCACGCTACCCGCCAGAATCGCCTCTTCCATGAGCATGCGTTCGAGCTCCCGCTCCATCATCAGCGAGAAGCTACGCTGCGTAAGCGCGTATGTACACAGCAGCAGCAACGGCAAAAAGAGCGCCAGCATCGCGAGCGTCAGCTTTCGGGTCATAGCATATCCTCCAAAGGCCGGTACCGGTACCCGTACTTGTATACCGTTTCGATCGCATCCCCGCCCAGCTTGCGGCGCAGGCGCTGTACGTGCACGTCCACCGTGCGCGTCTCGCCGCAATACGCATAGCCCCAAACCCCGGCGAGCAGCGTCTCGCGCGAAAGGGCGGTGCCGCGCCTGCGCACGAGCATCGTCAGCAAGTCGAACTCCAAGGCCGTGATCGGAACCTCCCGCCCCGCCTGCCGGACAATCCGCGCGTCAAAGTCGATCTCTAGCCGCGCGTCCGCATAGCGAGCATCCTCCCGCCTATGGCGGCGCAGCACGTTTTCTATGCGCGCGAGCAGCTCCGCGGGCTCAAAGGGCTTGAGAATGTAGTCTTCCGCGCCCAGGCGCAATCCGCGCACGCGGTCGGGCACGGACGTCTTCGCGGTCAGGAATAAAACGGGCACCTGCGCCAAAACAAAATCTTCGGCGAGCGAGAAGCCGTCTTCCCCGGGCATCATCACGTCCAGCAGCGCCGCGTCGATGCCTCCGCGGGCCAGCTCTTTGCGCGCCGCAGCGGCATCCTGCGCAACGCGGCAGGCATAGCCCACCAGCGTAAGATGCATACATAGCATCTCCACGATCGCCGCTTCGTCGTCTACGATCAAAATACAGGCCATCTCGTCTCCTCCCACCCTCTGCCTTTTATTGTAGCACGACAGGGCAACCACGAATGTAAAAGAGTTGTAACAAGGGTGCATACAAAAACCCACCCGCAAGCGCGCATTAGCGCGGCCCGGATGGGTTTTGTATGCGTTATTCGAGCACGATCTTCGGGTTCTTACTAGCGGGGCGGTAGATGACGAACTTGCTGCCGATGCACTGCACGGGCTCGGCGTGCGTCTTCTCGCACAGCTCTTCGATCACCTCGCGCGCGCTTTGGGGCGACGTTTCCAGCACCGTGCCCTTGATGAGCTCGCGCGCCTCCAGCGCCTCCCATACCTGCTGCACGATGTTTTGCGTCACGCCCTCCTTGCCGACATGTACGATAGGCTGCAACGTATTGGCCATGGAGCGAAGCATAGCCCTTTGTTTGCTTGTCATATGTTTTTCTCCTTTATTCTACAAAGTCGAATTCCATGTCCGCGATGGCGACGGTATCGCCCTCCTTCGCGCCTTTTTCGCGCAGCGCGTCGATGACGCCCGTACGCCTGAGCATGCGGTGGAACCAGCCCAGCGATTCCTCGTCCTCGAAGTTGACCGAGTCGAGCAGGCGCTCGATGCTCGGCCCCTCCACCACGTACAGCTCGTTCACGCGGCGCACGGTGAAGGGCGCGCGCGAATCGGCGGTCTCCACGGCCTCGGGTTCCTCTTCGAATACCCCAACGGGCGGCAGCGTGGGGAGGATGCGCGCGATGGCGTCGAGCAGCGCGTCAAAGCCCTTTTGCGTCGCGGCGGAAACGGGGTATACCTCGATATCCGTATGCTTGAGGTGCGCCCTGAGCTTTTCCAGGTTCTCCTGCGCGCCGGGCAGGTCGGTCTTGTTCGCGGCGACGATCTGAGGCCGCTCGGCGAGGGGGCCGTAGCACACGAGCTCGTCGCAGATGTGCTCGAAGTCCTCTACCGGATCGCGCCCTTCGCTGGCTGCGATATCCACGACGTGCACGAGCAATCGCGTGCGCTCTACGTGGCGAAGGAACGCATGCCCAAGGCCTACGCCCGCATGCGCGCCCTCGACCAGGCCCGGAATATCGGCCATCACAAAGTCTTCCCCGTGGTGGCGCACGATGCCCAGGTTGGGCGTCAGCGTGGTGAAGTGGTAGTTCGCGATCTTGGGCTTGGCCGATGTGACGACGGAGAGGATGGTCGACTTGCCTACGTTCGGATAGCCCACCAGCCCGACGTCCGCGATGGACTTGAGCTCTAGCTCAAATTCGTGCACCTCGCACTTCTGACCGGGCTTGGCGAAGCTCGGCGTCTGGCGCGTTGAGGTGGCGAAATGGCTGTTCCCCCAGCCGCCGCGCCCGCCGTGCAGCAGGATGTGGCGCATGCCCGCCTCGTGCATGTCTGCGCAAAGCCTGCCGGTCTGCGTCGCGCGCACGAGGGTTCCCACAGGCACCTTGACGATCAGATCCTGGCCGCTCTTGCCCTTGCATAGGCGGCCCGACCCGTTCTCGCCCGCCTCGGCGGCATACTTGCGCTTATAGCGAAAGTCCATCAGCGTATGCATGTTCGGATCGGCGAGCAATACGACGCTGCCGCCGCGCCCGCCGTCGCCGCCGTCCGGCCCGCCGTTTTGCACGTATTTTTCGCGGTGAAAGGACACCGCGCCGTCGCCGCCGTTGCCGGCCTTGGCGGTGATTTTTACTTTATCGACGAATAGAGACATAGATTCCTCCATGGTGCGTGATTTGCTCAAAACAAATATGGGCTTAGAAGCAATCTATTATACCACAGAAAAACCCGAAGCGACAGGGGCGAACGGGAAAAAGATACGAATGCCCGCATCGGCCGGGCGAAACGCGAACGTGCTCATCAGAATTGCCTTTCACTCCCCGGTCAAAAGCGAAATCCAGGGGCGCTCATTCCCCTGGATTCCCGTCACTGTGCCTGCGCCTGCGGCTCCGCCTGGGCTTGCGCAAAGTCGCATAGATCCCGCAGCGTACATCGCTCGCAGGCGGGCTTGCGCGCGGCGCAGACCTGCCTGCCGTGATAGATCAGCCAATGATGCGCGGTCGACCACAGCGCCTTGGGGATGGCCTGCTGCAGCTCCAGCTCGGTCTTCAGCACGTCACCCGCATGCGCGAGCCCCAAACGGTTGGAGACGCGAAAGACATGGGTATCCACCGCGATGGCATCCGCGCCAAAAGCGTTGGCCATGACGACGTTCGCCGTCTTGCGGCCCACGCCGGGCAGGCGCTGCAACGCTTCGAAGTCGTTGGGCACCTCGCCGCCGTATTGCGATACGATCGCGCGCGCCGCTGCCACGAGGCTCTTCGCCTTATTGTGGTAGATGCCGCACGACTGGATATACGGCTCGATCTGGGCGGGTTCCGCCGCCGCCAGATGCGCCGGGTCGGGGTAAGCGGCGAAGAGCGCGGGCGTCACCTTGTTTACCTTGACGTCCGTGCACTGAGCGGAGAGCACCGTCGCCACCAGCATCTGATAGGGGTTTTGAAAGTGCAGCGCGGCCTTGGCCTCGGGGTACAGCCGCGCCAGCTCCTGCAAAATAGCCTCGTTTTTTGCCTGATCCATGGAGAAATCTCCTCTACCCGTTTTCCCCCATTATACGCGTTTTTTTGAGCGATTTCAACCCTCCCGCCTATAAATTGGATACAGGCTGGGCCGGCCGCTTCCATGGCGCTCCACGTGGTAAAACCCGATCAGGTTGCCCGGGCGGGTCTGATTGTATACGTCCAGCACCGGTTGCGTGTCCTGAACCTCAAAGCGCACGGAAAGCCCACAGCCGATGGCCACGTCGTGCGGCGTGGCGACCACCTGCGTCCTGATGCCCGCGCGGCGCAGCGCCCCCTCAAAGCGAAGCACCTGCTGGCGCGAGCGAAACGCAGCGATGCCGAATACCTCTTCCTCCATCATGAGCATCCTCCTTGTATTCCATCCGGATCCGCGCGGCCTGTGTGTCATCTTGCGCCGCGCGCCTAATATACTGTATTGCGCGCGGCGTCGCTGCGTGACGAACGCACAGGAGGAAGCATCCGTGATTTATCTAGACAACGCGGCGACCAGCTTTCCCAAAGCCCCTCAGGTCTCGCAAGCCATGTGCGGCGCGCTGGATAAGGTGGGCGCAAACCCCGGCCGCGCGGGCCACCGCCTTTCCCTGGCTGCGGGCCGTATCATCTGGGGCTGCCGCGAACAGCTCGCCGCCTTTCTCTGCGTGGACGACCCCTCGCGGATCGTCTTTTGCCAAAACTGCACCGACGCGCTCAACACGGCAATCCACGGCTTCGTGCGGCGCGGCGACCACGTCGTCTCCACGCTGCTCGAGCATAACTCCGTTTTGCGCCCGCTCAGCGAGCTTACGCGCATGGGCGTCATCACCCTGACGCTCGTACGCCCCGGCGCGGACGGACGCGTCACACCCGAAAAGGTCCTCTCCGCCTTCACCCCCCGTACGCGCCTGATGGCGCTCACCCATGCCAGCAACGTCACGGGCGTGGTGCAGGATGCGCGGCGCATCGCGGGCGTCTGCCGCCGCCGGGGGGTCACGCTGCTCGTCGACGCTGCGCAAAGCCTGGGGCACGTGCCTGTATCGCCTAATGACCTGGGCGCGGACTTGCTCGCCTTTCCCGGCCACAAGGGGCTGCTCGGTCCGCATGGCACAGGGGCGCTCTATATCCGCGAGGGCGTCGAGCTCTATCCGCTTCGTCAGGGGGGCACCGGAAGCGTATCCGAAAGCATGTTCCAGCCCGACGACATGCCCGATCGCTTTGAGAGCGGCACGCTCAACCTGCCCGGCATTGCGGGCCTCGCCGCGGGCATCCGGTTCGTGACGCAGCATCAGGGGGAGATCGCCTCGCACCACCGGGTGCTGTGCGGTCGGATGATCGCGGGCCTGCGGCAGATTCCCGGCGTACGCGTCTATTCGCCGCCCGGCAGCCTGCTCGCCGCCTTTAATGTGGAAGGGAAGACATCCGGCGAGGTGGCGGACGCGCTGAACGAGCAGAACGTCGCCGTGCGCGGCGGGCTGCACTGCGCGCCGGGCGCGCATCAATTCCTCGGCACGCTCGAGACGGGCGCGGTCCGCGCGAGCCCCGGCCCCTTCAACACGGAGCGGGATATCGACCTGCTGCTTGAGAGCGTCGAACAAATTGCAAAGGCCTGACCGCGCTCCGGCTGTAGCCCAACGCGCCCTAAGCCTCTCCCGAGGGGAGAACCTTTAGGAAGGGATGCGCGCCCTACAAAATATGCTTTATGAAACGAACAAGGGGAGAGCTCAAGCCCTTGACCTTTCCGCATTGATCGGGTAGTATAGAGGAGGTTTGTCATCCCTATAACAAAAGAACGGCAGGTGTAAGGAACTATGAGCAAGAAACGCCCAACCTCCTCCCCCGCCGCGACCGTCCATGCCAACGGCGGCTTCCGGTCCGGTTTCGGCTTTGTTCTCGCCTGTGTCGGCTCCGCGGTCGGCATGGGAAATATCTGGATGTTCCCCTACCGCGTAGGGCAATATGGCGGCGGCGCCTTCCTGATCCCCTATTTCCTCTTCGTCGCCCTCTTCGGGTTCGTCGGGCTGTCCGCAGAGTTCGCTATTGGCCGCCGCGCCAAGACGGGGACGCTCGGCTCGTACGAATATTGCTGGAATGCACGCGGCCTGGGCAAGCTGGGGTATGTCTTGGGTTGGATTCCTCTGCTCGGCTCTTTTGGGATCGCCATCGGCTATGCGATCATCGTCGGCTGGGTCGTGCGCGCGCTAGCCGGTTCCGTCACAGGCGCGATCTTCACGCAAGATGCCGCCCTTTATTTCCAACAGGCCACGGGCGATCTAGGCAGCGTTCCCTGGCACCTGTTGGTCGTCCTGTGTGCCTGCGCGATCCTGATGTTCGGGGCGACAAAGGGGATCGAGCGCATCAACAAGGTGCTGATGCCCTCTTTCTTCGTCCTCTTTGCCCTATTGGCCGTGCGCGTCGCCTTCCTGCCCGGCGCGGCGGAGGGCTATAGGTTCCTCTTCACACCCCACTGGGAAGACCTGCTGCGCATCGATACCTGGGTAATGGCGATGGGGCAGGCGTTCTTTTCGCTGTCCATCACGGGCTCCGGCATGATCATCTATGGTACCTATTTGAGCAAGTCGGAGGACATTCCCGCCGCATCCATCCGCACGGCCGTGTTCGACACGTTCGCGGCCATGCTGGCCGCTTTGGCCATCATGCCCGCTGTCTTCGCCTTCGGCATCGAGCCGAACGCCGGACCGCCGCTCATGTTCATCACGCTGCCGGGCATCTTCAGGCAGATGCCCATGGGGCGCCTCTTCGCCGTCTTTTTCTTCCTCTCCGTGGCCTTTGCGGGCATTACCAGCCTGATCAACATGTTTGAAGCCGTCAGCGAATCCTGGCAGACGCGCTTCCGTCTGCCGCGCAAGGCTGCAGTAGCCCTTTGCGGCGGCATCTCGCTGCTGATCGGCCTCTTTCTGGAGGCGGAGCCTAAGGTCGGCGCCTGGATGGACTTGATCACCATCGTCGTCGTGCCGCTCGGGGCGGTGCTCGGCGCCGTTTCGATCTACTACGTCCTGGGCTATCGCGAGATCCGGCGCGAACTGGAAACCGGCCGCCGCCGTCCGCTCGGCGCCCTTTTCGGCCCGCTCGCGCGCTATGTCTATGTGCCGCTCGCGGCGGTGGTGTTCATTCTAGGCATTGTATACGGCGGCATCGGCTAAAAAACGGGGCTTAGCGCTCGATCTGCGCTAAGCCCCGCTTTTTATAAATCCTCTTTCCCGGCATCGCGCACCAGCGCCTCCAGCGCGGCATCAAACGCCGCGTCCTGCGCTGAGGTACGCTTTTTCGGGCCTCGGAGCCTACCGCCCGCGCTGCGCACCTTGCGCGCCGTATGCCGCGCGAGCAGCAGACCGTCGATGTTATCCTCCGTATAAACCAGCCCGTTTTGGCTCAGCGCCCGCGCCCTGCGGGCGAGCGCCATCGCGGCGAGCCCGTAATCCTGCGTCACGACCACGTCGCCCGGCTCCGCCATGTTGGCGAGCTTAAAGTCCACGCTATCCGCGCCTTTGCTTACGGTAATCGTCTGCGCCCCGTCCCGCGCAAAGACGTGCGCCTCGTCGCACAGGATGATCACCGCAATGCCGTACCGCCTGCCGCAGGCGACGCACGCCTCCACGACCGGGCACCCGTCCGCGTCGATCAGGATACGCATCATTCTTCCTCCGCCTGCGCCCTTAAAAAGGCGAAGATATCCGCCGCTCGCGGCGGGCACCCCGGCGCGAAGCGTTCAAACCCGCAGGTGCACTGGCCCACGCCGAGCGTCCCGCCCTGTCCGCGCCAGCCCTGCCCGATGGCGACGGTTTTCGGTGCGGGGATGCCTTCGTCCTCCAGGCGCTGCAACGCGTAGATCAGCCCGGCATAGCAGGCGCTGCACGCCTCCCTTTGCCGCACGCAGCGGGCCAGCGAGGCGACGCGGCGCGTTGCCCGCAGGCCTTCCCGCCTCGCCTGCGGACGGTTTAGCTCCGTCACCTTGGCGCTGCCGATGTCGGCTGAGCCGACGCCCAGCGCCTCGGCCATGGTAATATAGGGCACGTCCGAGATCGCATAGCCCATCGCCTCGCACGCCCAGGCGTCGCACAGCACCGGGTCCAGAAAGCCGAGCACCTGCCCGCGCTCGACCGGGTTGCCGCCCTCCTCAAAGTTCAGGTCTCCGCAGAGCGCATCCACGAGCACGAAGTCCTGCCGGATCGCGGTGTTCAGATGCGCGATGGGTTTCATGAGCCCCATGGAATGAAAGCGGCGTTTTTCGCCGTTGGGGATGAGACCCTTCATATTCTTCAGCGCGCAGGTGACAGCCGTCTGGCAATGCCCCTTGAGTACCGGCATGTTGATGAGAAAGTCGATATCCCGCACGCAGTTGCAGATCTGCAGCTGCATACCGTGGCAGTCCGCCGTATAGGCTTTCTCCTTCTGCGTGTCGATCAGCGGCACGCCGTAACGCTCGCTGAGCGCGCGATAGCCGCAGGCATCGAAGGCCGCCTGCGTCCTGTCGCCCACCCACGAGCCCTCGACGATGGAGATGTTTTGAAAGCCCCTCTCCTGCAGGTATTCGACCACCCCGGCGAGCAGCGCCGGGTGCGTCGTCGCCCCTTCCTCGGCGGGGATCGCCCCCACGAGATTGGGCTTAAGGGCGATGCGCGCCCCTTTCTCGGGGATCATCTTCTCGATCTGTGCCGCTCGCAATACGTCGTACGCCATCTGCCGCGCATCCTGGCCATACACGATCAGCACGTCCTTTTTTTGCATCCGCTCCGCTTCCTTCCGCTTGACCTTATATAAGGTCATTATACATAATTTTTTGCACCTCCGCAACCGATTGACAGCGGCAGGCCCGTGGGCTATAATGCTACAAAACCGGCAAGGAAGGTAGATCCATCATGAATCTCATGCAGAAGGATTACGGTACGCTCCTCAGCCTTGATCCCCTCTCCGCCTTTGACATCGAGCCGCTCGCGCCCAAAACCGCGCTGCTCCCTGCCGGCCGCGAGCAGGAAAGCCTCGGCGGCGGCTGGCATTTTACGCCGGACCCGTACAATACCTGCCTGCGCAAACGCTTCTTCGACGAAATTTCGGCCGATGCCAAGGGCCGTCCTACGCCCGTCGACTACGATCTGGACGCCTGGCCGCGCCTAGAGGTACCGGGCTGCTGGAACTGTCAGGAGCCGCGCCTTGAGCTGTACGAAGGCGCGGCGGTATACGCCCGCCGTTTCGCCTACGCGCAAAAGGCGCCCGGCGAGCGCGTGTTTTTGCGCGTAGGGGCGGCCAACTACACCTGCCGTGTCTTTTTGAACGGCCGCCTGCTCGCACGCCACGTAGGCGGTTTCACGCCCTTCTGCGTGGAATTGACGCAGGACCTTCTGCCCGAAAATCGCCTGATCCTCCAGGTGGACAACACCCGCAAGCTCGATCAGGTGCCCTCGCTCAATTACGACTGGTTCAACTACGGCGGCCTGACGCGCGCCGTATCGCTGCTACGCGTGCCCGCCTGCTTCATTCAGGACGCGTTCATGGCGCTCGCAACGGATGCATATGACCGCATCGACGTCAAGGTGCGCCTTAGCGGCGCAAAGGGCGGCGAGCAGCTCGAGGTAGCCATACCCGCGCTGGTCGCGATGGCCACGCTCACCGTATCGGCGGACGGCACGGCCGAGGGAACGCTCAACGCGCGCCCTGCGCTTTGGTCTCCCGAATCCCCTGTGCTCTACGACGTCGAATACGCCTGCGGGGAGGATCGCCTCACGGACCGCATCGGCTTTCGCAGGATCGAGGCGCGCGGCAAGGAGCTCCTGCTCAACGGGCAAAAAATCTTTCTGCGCGGCGTATGCTGCCACGAAGAAGCCCCCGGCGCCGGCCGCACACTGAGCGCCGCCGACGCGCGCGCGGCCATCCTGGACGCCAAGGCGCTGGGCTGCAACACGATGCGCCTGACCCACTACCCGCACAGCGAACAGATGGCCCGCCTGGCCGACGAGCTGGGCATGCTGCTATGGGAGGAAATCCCCGTCTATTGGGCGATCGACTTCGCAAACCCCGAAACCGAGGCCTGCGCGCGGCGCCAGATGGAGGAGTTGATCCTGCGCGACCGCTGCCGCGCCAGCGTAATCCTGTGGAGCGTCGGCAATGAAAACCCCGATACCCAGGAGCGCTTCGACTTCATGGCCGGGCTCGTAAGCCTTTGCCGCGAGCTCGACCCGACGCGTCTGACGACGGCCGCGTGCCTTGTCAATGTGGACACGATGCAGGTTTGCGACCGGCTGGCCGAGGCGGTGGATGTCGTCTCCTTCAACGAATACTACGGTTGGTATTACCGCGACGTCGAGCCCCTGGCACAGATCCTGGATCGCACACAGATCGACAAGCCGTTGCTCATCTCCGAAACCGGCGCCGGCGCACAGGCCGGGCTGCATGGAGAGGCCGAGGCGCTGTTTACCGAGGAGCACCAGGCCTTTGTCTATCAAAAGCAGCTTGAAATCACAGACGGCCGCCTGCAGGGCTTCTTTCCCTGGATCCTCTACGATTTCAGAACACCGATTCGCCTGAACGCCGTTCAAAAAGGGTATAACCGCAAAGGCCTCATCGCGGAGGACCGCATGACGCGCAAGCTCGCATTCGACCTCATCCGACGCTACTACGAAGGGAAGTCCCAATAAACCCCAAGGCGCAGGAAAGTAAAATTTACCTGCGCCTTTTTTGGCTTGACAACTATATCGTCTCGCGATATAATTAGGTCACTATCCGATATATCGTAAAACGATATAGATAGGAGGAATGAAGACGATGGATGAAAAAGGAGCTTTGACTGAGGCGGTGTACTACATCCTGCTCGCCCTAATTTCGCCCTTGCACGGCTACGGCATCATGCAGCGCGTAAAGGCAATGAGCCATGGGCGCGTGATCCTCGGGGCGGGCACGCTCTACGGGGCGATCAATTCGCTGCTCGCCAAGGGGTTGATCGATCCCTTTCCCTCCGACGACGCCAGGCGCAAGGAATACGCGCTGACGCCTCTCGGGCTGGCGGCGCTGAAAGGCGAGGTCGAGCGCCTGGCGGAGCTCTATCAAAACGGCATCGCCGTATTGGGAGGAAATGAAAATGAAGACGCATGAATATCATTATTACATGGACGCCGAAAAGGAAGAGGCGTATCTCAACGAGCAGGCGGCGCACGGCCGCGCGCTCACGGGCTATTTCCTCTGGCGCTATACGTTTGAGGATTGCGCGCCCGGCGAATACATCTACCGCATCGAGCTGTTGGATGGGACCGAGGCGAAGCAAAAGGAGTACCTGGACTTCCTGCGGGATTCGGGCATCGAGTGCGTGCAGCGTTGGTGCGACTGGGTCTACCTGCGCCGCAGGGCCGAGGAAGGGGCCTTTGAGCTTTACAGCGATAAAACCTCCATGGTGCACTATCTGCAAAGGCTGTTGGGGTTTTACTCGGTGATGATCTCTTTGGAAGTTTTCGTCTGCTTCTTTAACTTCTTCGTCTTTCTTTTCGTTGCACACAACTCGATCAACCTCATCTGCGCGTTGATCCTGCTGCTCGTCACCGCGCTGCTTTACGGCGTGCGCAGGCGCACGCAGGAGCGGCTGCGCGCCCTGCGAATGGATAACAAAATTCGGGAATAGACGAGTAAGGGCCGGTCAGGCAATCTGACCGGCCATATTTTTGCATATTTGTTCCTTTTGCTTACAGCGAGAGCATCCACTGCAGCGCCGCCTCGTCCCACTCGCGCGGCATTTCGTGCTTATAGTCATGGAAAATCAGGTGCTCTTTCTCGCAGTTCATGCGGTTATACGCCGCGAACTGCGTAGAGGGCGGGCAGACGTTGTCCAGCAGCCCTGTGCCCATGAGCGTGCGCGCCTGAATGCGCGGGGCGAGGAATTGTAGGTCGATGTAGCCCAGCCGCTCGAACACCTCGCGATGGCGGCGGTGCATGGGGTCGCGATGGCGGAAGTAATCACGCAGCTCCTGATAGGCGTCCTTATCCAAATCCATCTCCCATACGCGCTCATAGTCGCACAGGAACGGTCCAAGCGTGGCCAGCGCCCGCACGCGCGGCTCCAAGGCCCCACAGGCGATCGTAAGCGCCCCGCCCTGGCTAAAGCCCGTCGCGCCCACGCGCTGCGCGTCCACGCAGTCCATATCCATCACGATGCGCGCGAGCTGCGCCGCATCCAGGAATACGCCGCGGAAGAACAGGTCCTCCGGCGCGCCTTCGAGCCCGCGGATGATCTGGCCGTATATCGTCGCCTGCTGCGCGCCCGTCAAATCCTCCGACGCGCCGCCCTGGCCGCGCACATCCATCGCCGCGACGGCGAAGCCCGCCCCCGCGTACGCCAGCATGCTGCGCCAGCTCTCCGCCTTGCCCTTATAGCCGTGAAACATCAGCACAGCCGGACGCTTGCCCGCAAACAGCAAGGGCCGCATGAAGCGCGCGTGTACCCGCGCCCCGCCCACGCCCGTAAAAGTGAGCTCGCTGCACGCTGCCACGCCCGGCACTTGAAAGGCGGCGGGCGTCAAAACGCAGGCCGTTCCCTGCGCGTGCATCTCACACAGTGCCTCGTCCCAATATGCGTCAAAGTCGGCTGGGCAGGGGTTGATCCCCGTGTAGCGCTCCAATTCTCGGAGCGGTTTATCCAGCATCGGCACCGCAAGTTCCTCCTTAATATCCCCGTTCCCTACGACTCGGGGTTTTTAAACGTTTTACCAGGCCTTGATCCTCTAACTGCCCGCACTCTCGGCTTGTGCCCGTCAGCTCATCCAATCGACGAGCGTCTTCACCTGTTGATAGAGCACCGGCATCGATTCGTTTAAGGCGCGATCTCCTGGTATAAACAGCCTGAGCAGATAATACGCCACCGTCAGCGCACAGAGGATCGCCACGGCGATATAGACTCTCCGGCCCCAGATAGACGCTCGCTTTCGCTCCATCATCGCCATCACGACCAGCATGCTGGCCAGTAGCAGGTACAGCATGAAGTCGTATACGTAGCGCGAGAGCACCCCCGCCATCTGCGTATCGAGCACCGCGATCACCACCGACAGCGCGATGAAGAGCCAACACATGGCGTATAGCCGCCTTTCTTTCAGCTCCGAGCGCACCGCGCGTAGTCCGAAAGCCGGCCATACGATGGGAACAGATGCAAACACGCCGCCGTACATCCCCTCCGAAATGGTGATCCCCCTATATGCGGTCTGAACGCCGGTCGCTGTCAGATACGGAAACACGCCCTGCCATATGGAAGGCTGCAGCAAATAGTAAAACAGGCCGGTTCCAATCCTGTCCCAATGGAAGCCGCGACGTGTCATGTCGTTCGTCGTCAGGTTATACGTCGCGCCAAAGTCGAAGGGGGAGCCGAAACGGGCCGCGTTATATGCCATGACGCCTGTGGCCACGGCGATGATCGGCACAAAAAACGAGATGGCATCACGCACCCGTATCTGGCGCAGCCGGTGCCAAAACAGCGGCAGCGCGACAAGGCCTCCGAGCAAAATCTGCGGCCTGCACGCGGCGACCAGCGACATGCAAAGCGAGCCCGCCGCGAGCATCGGACAAGAGAGCGCGCATCCGCTTCCTCTGTCCGCCGAGAACCAGAAAAACAGCCCCCACGCGGCAAAAACGAGCCCCGTCACCACCGGCACGACGTACAGCGACGCATCCGCCGCCATGGTCAACGCGCCGACCGCCGCGATAAACGCCGGTTGCAGCACGAGGACGAGCGCCAGCGGTGTACTTGGAAAGTACCGGCGCACGACGCGGTGAAGCAGTGCGGTCAGCCCAGTCACGAGCAACAGCGTCATAATGGCCGTCGCCATCCAGTTTTCCATGTGCTCGCCCGTCAACAGGTACATAGGCAGATACAGGAGCAGCTCGGGCAGCACTCCGAAATAAACGAAATACCGTCCCTCGTAATAAGCCGTATCCCATTGAAAGCTGACCCCGTCGCGCGTACGTAGGTTGGGGTCATAGGGATTGTCCATCTCCTTGAGGTCATCGTACGGTTCCTCGAGCAGCGATAGCCGTCCCTCGGCCATCGCCTCGGCAAGCTGCTGGTACTGTGCGTGATGCGCAGGCAAGTCGTAGAGGTTGTTTTCATTGAGTCGGGTCAGGCGCCACCCACAGACCATATAGAGCAGCGTCAATATGGTCAGAATGGCCGCCTGACCGCGGCGCCGGCGGGGATCATAGTTTTGTGCGAACAGCCAGCCCGAAGGTCTGAGCGCATATGCCGCGGCCAACACGAAAAACACCACGCTCATGCGCGCCCAGGAAAAGAGCAACGGCATCGGCTCGTTGATCTTGATCTCATTCAGGTAAATGTGAGCATCCTGCATGAAATCCCCCAAATAGAGCAGAAGCGTCTGTGTCTTGCCGGAAAGATTGAAAAAGGCATATTGGGTGCGCGGCACTTCGTAGAGCACATCGATTGGCGCCAGTTCAAAGAGCAGCGCGTTCGCCTCATCATCGGCATAGGGGCGAAATGCCACTACGGAATCCCACGTATCGGTGCGCTCCGCGTCGATGTACAGGTTGTACACCTGCGCATCGATGTTCTCAAGTTGGATATACGCTTCGCCGAGATTGGTTACCGTATAGCCGCCGTCCTCATTTTTTGTGAGGCCCTCTCCCAGCGTCATTCGCGCGTCCAAAGGCGGTTCATAGGAAAGGCTTCGCCAATGGCGCATGTTGAAGAGGAACGTCTCTAGTACGACGCTGATCAAAATCAAAATCGCCAGCACTGCCAACGCTTTGCAGAGCTTGTGCCTTGTCATCTTCTTCCTCCTAAAAAGAGAGGCCTGAAGGACGCATATCCTCGGGATAGGCGCCGCCATTCAGGCCTATGCGTTCACTCCGCCTTCGCCCCGATCACCGCTTTGATGCGGCGCACGCCTGCGGAGGAGGACTCTTCCTTTTGTATTTTGAACGAGACGAGCTCGCCCGTATGGTTTGCGTGCGGGCCGCCGCAGATTTCCTTAGAGAAAGTGCCCATCGTGTACATGCGTACCTTCTCGCCGTATTTGGATTCAAACAGGCCGATCGCCCCCGCCGCCTTGGCCTCGGCGACGGTCGTCTCCTCCATCTCGACGGGCGCGTCCGCCGTGATCGCCTCGTTCACGAGCTTCTCCACCTCGGCGATTTCTTCCTTCGTCATTTTGCGGCCGAAGGAGAAGTCAAACCGCAGGCGCTCCGCCGTAATGTTAGAGCCCTTTTGCGCCACCTCGTCGCCCAGCACCTGGCGCAGCGCCGCGTGCAGCAGGTGGGTCGCGGTGTGCAGCCTCGCGGTCTGCTCGCTGTTGTCCGCCAGTCCGCCTTTAAAGCGCTGCTCCGCGCCCGCATGGCTGGTCTGCTGGTGCTGCTGGAAGCGCGCGGCAAAGCCTGCCTCGTCTACCGTGAGGCTATGCTCGGCGGCCAGCTCCTTTGTCATCTCGATCGGGAAGCCGTAGGTATCGTAGAGCTTAAAGGCGCTCACGCCGTCGATCACCTTGCTATCCCCCATGCGCGATACCATCTTGGCGAACTCGCGCTCGCCCTGGCGCAGCGTGCGGGCGAAGCGCGCCTCTTCAAGCCGCAGCTGCTCGAGCACAAAGGCCTCGTTTTGCCTCAGCTCCGGGTAGACCTCCTGGTACTGCGCGATGATGACCTTGGCGATCTCGCAGGTGAACCCTTCGCCCATCCCCAACTCCATGCCGAAACGCACGGCCCGGCGGATGAGGCGGCGCAGCACGTATCCCTGGTCTACGTTAGAGGGGGATACGCCGCGCGGATCGCCCAGGATCATGGTCGAGGTACGCAAATGATCGGCGATGATGCGGAATGCGCGGGTCGTCTGGGCATCCGCGTCGTAGTCTTTGCCGGAGAGCTCGGCGATCTTCGCAAGGATGTCTGTGAAAGCGTCGGTCTCGTATACGGTCTGCTTACCGTTCAGCACGCAAATCGTTCGCTCCAGGCCCATGCCGGTATCGACGTTTTGATGCGCCATGGGGACAAACTTGCCTTCTGCCGTCTTTTGATACTGCATGAACACGTCGTTCCAGATCTCCAGGTAGCGGCCACACGAACAGGCGGGCGAGCAATCCGGCCCGCAAGGCGCTTTGTCGGTGATGATGAACATCTCCGTGTCCGGGCCGCAGGGGCCCGTCTGCCCGGCAGGGCCCCACCAGTTGTGCTCACGGGATAGGTAAAAAATCTTGTCGTCCTTCACGCCGTTTTCGCGCCAATAGTTCGCCGCCTCGTCGTCGCGCGGGATGCCGTTTTCCGGCTCGCCCTCAAATACCGTAAAGGCCAGCCTGTCCGGGTCGAGGCCCAGCCATTCTTTGCTCGTCAGAAACTCCCACGACCAGGCGATGGCCTCCTTCTTGAAGTAGTCGCCCAGCGACCAGTTGCCCAGCATTTCAAAGAACGTCAGGTGCGAGGCGTCGCCCACCTCGTCGATGTCTCCGGTACGAATGCACTTTTGCACGTCGCACAGGCGGTTTCCCGCCGGGTGCTTTTGGCCCATCAGATAGGGAACCAGCGGATGCATGCCCGCGGTAGTGAACAGCACGGTCGGGTCGTTTTCTGGAATGACGGAGGCGCTGGGGATCACCGCGTGCCCCTTGGCCTCAAAGAACCTGAGCCACATCGCCCGCAGCTCGTTGGATGTCGTCGGTCTTACACTCATGGTAATACTCCTTTCGAAATGAAAAAAGCGCCTGCTCGCTCGGGGACGAACAGGCGCTGTCATTCGCGGTACCACTCCGATTGGCGCGTATTCGCGCCCTCTCTGCCCCCTAACGGCGGGTAACCGTTTCGCCCTACTCCGTTCAGGCGAACCGCTCGGCAGCCGCTTCCCGCACGCTCGCGCACCGGCCTTCCACCCTCTGCCGGCTCGCTTTAGCGCCTCACGCGCGGTACTCTTCCGCTTCATCGCGTTTTGATATCGTGGCCTATTATAACGTATGCACGCCCGGCTTGTCAAGTGAACTGCTCCCCGTCAAGAGGACAATGAAAAAATATAAAAATTGTCGGTCAGCAGCTTCGGCTGCTGGCCGCTTTTTAAGCAGCAAGGTACAGTAGGTGCTTCTCCAT
>JAEYAR010000170.1 GCA_023404715.1 Bacillota bacterium
CAGCAGGTCGCACAGCGCCGTGCCGCCCGCCTGGCCGGGATACCAGGCCATGACGACGGCGTTTCCGTCCTCTACGCGCATAGCGCTGCCCGCAAACAGCACCGTGACGACGGGCCTGCCCGCTTGCACGACCGCGTCCAACAGCTTTTTCTGGCATTGCGGCAGCTCCAGATCCCGCTTATCGCCCGCGTCTCCCTCTTCGCCCTCGACCGTCGCATCCAGCCCCAGGCAGAGGATGACGACGTCCGCACGCTCGGCCACCGCAACGGCTTCCGCCAGGCGATCGCCGGGCTGCGACTCGTTCGTAGAGCGATCCCGCGTCAGCTCGCTGCCCCGTGCGTAGAGCACGCGCGCACGGCCCGCGCATTCCCTGCGCACCGCCTCCAGCACCGTCACGTAGCGCGAGGATTTGCCGTTATAGTTGCCCTCCAAAGCGGCGGTGCTGTCCGCGTTCGGACCGATGACCGCCACCGTCTGAAGGCCCTCTAGCGCGAGCGGCAGAAGCCCGTCGTTTTTGAGCAGCACCATCGCCTCTCGCGCCGCGTCCAGCGCCTTTTCGGCATGCGCGTCGCAGTCGCATACGCCGTAGTCGATGTCGTCGTATTCGCACTTGCCGTCCATCATCCCCAAACGGATGCGCGTCGCCAGCACGCGCTCCGCCGCGAGCGCGATTTCCTCCGCGGTCACCAGGCCGTCTTCATAGGCCTGCAGGATGTGCAGATAGGTGTTGCCGCAGTTGAGGTCGCATCCGTTCTTCAGCGCCAGCGCCGCGCTTTCCGGCGCCGTGGCGGTGACGAGATGGTGCATGTGAAAGTCCGCGATCGCCCCGCAGTCGCTGACGAAGTGGCCCTGAAAGCCCCATTTTTCGCGTAGAATCCTTTGAATCAGCGTGGGCGACCCGCAGCAGGGCTCTCCGCTCACGCGGTTGTAGGCGCCCATCACCGCCTCCACCTGCGCCTCCTTTACCAACGCCTCGAAAGCGGGCAGGTACGTCTCCCATAGGTCCTTGTCGCTCACGCGCGCGTCAAACTCGTGGCGCAGGCGCTCCGGGCCGGAATGTACGGCCATGTGCTTGGCGCAGGCGGCCGCCTTGAGGTAGCGCCCCTTGCCCTGCAGGCCGCGCACAAAGCGCACGCCCATGCGCGATGTAAGATAGGGATCCTCGCCGTACGTCTCCTGCCCCCGCCCCCAGCGCGGGTCGCGGAAGATGTTCACGTTGGGCGACCAGAAGGTCAGCCCCTTATAGATATCGCGGTCGCCGTGTGCGCGCTGCATGTTGTACTTGGCGCGCCCCTCCGTCGCGATGGTATCCGCAATGCCCTCCAGCGCGTCCGCATCAAACGTCGCCGCCAGGCCGATGGCCTGGGGGAACACCGTCGCCGTGCCCGCGCGCGCCACGCCGTGCAGCGCCTCGTTCCACCAATTGTACGCCGGGATGCCGAGCCGCTCGACGGCCGGCGCGTTGTAGCGCAGCTGCGACGCCTGCTCTTCTACGCTCATCTGAGCTACGAGCGCGCGTGCACGTTCCCGTGCTTCCTCGTTTGTCATCGGTTCACCGCTCCTCCTTTTGCCGCCTTCGCGTCTTGCGGCCTATCTGCCTTCATGATACGATCCGGCGCCCCGCATGTCAAGAGGGCCTGCATCTTTTGCATGTTCGCTTGTGTACCGGACGTTTTTCGCTGTATACTGTGCGTAACAAATCCGGAAAAACATGCGGAGGATGGCCATGCAAACGGATGGAAGAAGGGCCTGGGATATCAAGATCGCCTGCTTGGGCGGCGGCTCATGCGGGCGGCTTTGGGCGCTGATGCGCGATCTGGCGTTGGAGGGCGCGCTTGCAGGCACGCTCGCGCTGTACGACGTCGATGCCGAGGCGGCGCAAAAGAACGCCGCCATCGGCAACCGGATGAAAAATCGCGCGGAGGTCGTAGGTAAATTCAACTATGTCGCCTGCAAAAGCCAGGCCGAGGCGCTCGAGGGGGCGGATTTTGTCGTCCTCTCCCTCCTGCCCGGCACGCTGCGAGAGGTGGAATCGGATCTGTGTGCGCCGCAGTTGTGCGGCGTCTACCAGCCGGCAGGCGATACGACGGGGCCCGGCGGGCTCATGCGCGCCCTGCGCGCCGGCCCCATCTATCAGCGCATCGCGTTGGACGTCAAGGCCTACTGCCCGGACGCATTCGTCTTAAACTACACGACCCCCATGGCGCACTGCCTGCGCGTGCTGTACGACGCCTTCCCGGCCATCCGCGCATTCGGCTGGTGCGGCGAAACCGCCTCTGCAAAGACGCTGCTGTGCAAAGCCTTGTACGACATATGCGGGATCGCCGGCGTACGCCGCCGCTCGCTCGTCACGCAGGTGCAGGGGATAAACCACTTCACCTGGATTGCGCAAGCCTCCTGGCGTGGCATGGATCTGCTGCCCGTCTATAGGGCGTTCGCGGAGAAATATGCCGAAACCGGCTACGTCGAAGGCGCGGACGGCGATTGGCAAACGCGTCCGTTTGAATGCGCGCATCGCGTGAAATTCGACCTGTTTTTGCGTTACGGCGCCATCGCCGCCGCTTCAGACCGCTGCCTGGCCGAATTCCTTCCCTGCCCGCGCTATTTGCGCACGCCCGAATGCGCGGCGGAGTGGAAGTTCGCGCTGACACCTATCTCCTGGCATCACGAAGAGCGCGCGCGGCGCGCGGCCCTTCGCGAGCGGTATGTTTCCGGCGCGGCGGAAATGCCCCTCACGCCCTCCGGAGACATGGCAGTAGCGATCTTCAAAGCGCTGCTGGGCCTGGGCGATCTGACGGTGGACGTCAACCTGCCCAACGCCGGCCAGATCACAAACGTGCCGCTCGGCGCGGTGGTCGAGACCGGCGCCTGCGTGCGCGATCATCACATCGCGCCGCTCGTAACCGGCCCGCTTCCCCCGCAGATTCTCTCGCTCACGATGCCTGCGCTCGCCGCGCAAGAGGCGGTTTTGGACGCTGTCCGCGGGCGCGACGCTCAAAAGGCCGTCTCCGCGTTCGTCGACGACCCGCTTATGTGCCGCGTGTCGGGCAAGAATGCCGTCAAACTCATGCGCGCTATGCTCTCCGGCTCCTCCGCCTACCTGCGCGGCTTTCATTTGGACGTCCGTTGAGCTCAGTCGTGCACCATATAGCCCGCGCGCTTTTGCGTAAGGATGAAATCCGGATAGCCCAGCTTGCGCAGCTTGATGCGCAGGTGGTTGATGTTCACCGTCAGCATGTCGCTGCTGCGGAAGACGTCGTTTTTCCAGATCGCGTCCATCAGCTCCTCGCGCGATACGATGCGGTTCTTCCCTTCCAGCAGCGCCATGATCAGCCGCGCCTCCGTCGGCGTCAGCCCGATCGCTCCGTTCGCATCGCGCAGTTCTCTGCGCTCGATGTCGAAGACGACGCCGTGCGCGCCGAGCGTCCCCGGAATTTCGATTTTCCCCAGCATCTGCTCAGCCCGCTCTGCGACGCCCTGCGGCCCGGCCGATCGCGCGATGCAGTCGCTCGCCCCGATGGTCACCGCGTCCGTCATGCGAACCTGCCTGCCGAGTGGCTGGATGAACAAAACGGGCAGCTCTTTCGCATGCGACCGGATCTGCGCGCACAGAAAAAGCCCGCTGTTCATCGGCTGAACGGCATCTACGATCGCCAAATCCGGAGCGCATCCCAGGCATTCCGCCAACGCCTGGGTTGTGCTGACCGACAGGCAAACCTCAAATCCTCTGTCCTCCAGCTCCTTCGGCAAGCATGCCATGTCCTCTTGTGATGACGCAACGAATACCCTTTTCATATTCAACACCTTTCCCTTTTGTACAAAATACATTTGCACTTCCTAATTTTAACACATTTTCAAGAGATGTACAACCTTTTTATTCCCAATAGCAGTATTTTATAAAGAAAAATGCCCTTTGTGCGCGCCGACAGGCCCATAATAGGTAAAGAAAAAGAGAAGAAAGCTTTTTTCTTCTCTTTTTCCATCTTTTATTCACTCGTGCCGCAGCGCGTCGATGGGTTTGAGCTTACTGGCCTTGTTGGCCGGATAAATGCCGAAGACGATGCCGATGAAGATCGCGAACGAGAGCGCGAGGCTCGCGCTGCCCGGCGTCATGTACAGGTCCGGCATGTCCATCGGCCCGCGTAGCATCATCAGTAGCCCTATCGAGGCGAGCAGGCCGATCAGCCCGCCTGCCACCGAGAGCACGACCGCTTCGATCAGAAATTGGATCAGGATCGCGCTGCGCGGCGCGCCGATGGCTTTGCGGATGCCGATTTCGCGCGTGCGCTCTGTGACGGAGACGAGCATGATGTTCATGATGCCGATGCCGCCGACCAGCAGCGCAATGCCCGCGATGCCGGTGATCAGCGTCGTCAGCGTGCCGGTCACCTCGTTCATCATGTCTAGGATGGCGGATTGGCTGGTAATCGCATAGTCGTCGTCCGGATCGCTCACGCGCGCGGAGACGAAGCGCCTGAGCGCTTGCTCCGCCTCGTCCATCACGCTCTCAGAGGCGCCCGAGGCGTAAAAGCTCGTGATGGACGTCGTGCCGAAGATGCGCTGCGCCAGCGTAAAGGGGATGGTGATCGTCTCGTCGTCGGAGACGATCATGCTCGCCCCCTGCTCCTCGAGCAGGCCGACGATCTTAAAGTCGTAGCCGCGCACGGAGACGGTATTGCCGATCACGTCGCGCGTGCCGAAGAGCTTGTCTGCCACCTTAACGCCCACTACGCAGACCGGTAGGCGCAGGTCGTTATCCATCTGCGTAATGCCCACGCCCTTTTCGACGTTCAGCGCGCGGATATCGTAATAGGACGCGCCTACGCCCTCAAGCGTGCAGTCATAGCTGTCCAGGGTCGACTTGGCCGTCACGCTCTGGCTGACGGTGGGCGATACGGCGCTGATCGTCTCGCCGTCGACAAGGGCGGCGAGGTTATCTACGTCGATGCCGGTGTAACGCTCCGTCTTGATGCGCACCTGAAAGAGGTTGGCGCCCAGATCCTCGATTTGCGCCGTCACCGTATCCATCGCGCCCTCGCCCAGCGAGGATAGCACGACGACGGCGATGACGCCGATGATCACGCCCAGCACCGTCAGGAACGAGCGCATCTTGTTGGAGAGGATGGAGGAGAAGGCCATCTTGATCGATTGAAGGATGCTCATGCGCCCGCACCTCCCTTTGCCTTTTGCCTGCGGTCGGCGCCCGGCTCCAGCTCGCTGAGCTTGCCGTCGCGGATGTGTACGCAGCGCGGCGCGCGCTCTGCGATCTCGGGATTATGGGTGATGAGCACGATGGCATTGCCCTGCGCGTGCAGCTCCTCCAGCATGTCCATAATCTCCACCGTCGTCTTGGAGTCGAGGTTGCCCGTGGGTTCGTCCGCCAGGATGAGCGTGGGGCGCGTTACCACCGCGCGCGCCACGGCGACGCGCTGCTGTTGCCCGCCAGAGAGTTGATTCGGCCGGTGGTGCATGCGCGAGCCCAGGCCCACGCGCTCCAGCGCCTCGCCCACGCGCAGGCGGCGCTGCGCCGCGCCGACGCCCTGATAAATGAGCGGCAGCTCCACGTTTTCGTACGCCGTCAGCTTCTGCAGCAGGTTGAACTGCTGAAAGATGAAGCCGATCTTCCGGTTGCGGATCGAGGCGAGCTGGCGCTGGGAATAGCGCGTGATGTCGAGCCCGTCCAGCTTATACGTGCCCCCGTCCGCCGTGTCCAGGCAGCCGATGATGTTCATGAGCGTGCTCTTGCCGGAGCCCGACGGACCGATGATCGCGACGTACTCGTGGTCGCCGACCGTGAGGCTCACGTGATCGAGCGCCATCAGCACCTCGCCGCCCAGCTCATAGCGCTTTTGAATGTCCGAAAGTTCGATCATATCACATGCTCCTCATCGACATCATGGTATCCATCAGGCTGTTGCCGCTGCGGGCGAGCACGACCTCTTCGCCGTCCGAAAGGCCCGAGAGGATCTGCGCTTGCTCTCCGGCTACCAGACCGACGTCTACCTTGACCATGAGCTGCGGGGCGACGGATTGCAAAACCGCGGCGTCGTTCTGGCGCATAAAGGGGTTGCGCGAGGCGCTACGCGTAATGCTGGCGCCCGCCAGGTCCGCATCCGTGGGCATGCGCATCACGTAACGGTCCGTACCCACCGTCTGCAGCGCGGCGACCGGCACGAGCAGCGCATTTTGCGCGCTGGCTACCTCTATGTCGCCCGAGGCGCTCATCTGCGGCAGCATACCGTCCTGTCCGTCCATGTAAAGGAGGACCTCGTACTTGGTGATCTCGCCCGTTCGCGTGCCCAGCGGGAGCACGCGGTCCACGCTTGCCATATACTTCTTGTCCGGCAGCGCGTCCAGCTTGATCGTCGCCTTCTGTCCAGCCTGAACGGATGCGATATCCAGCTCGTCGACCGTAAGGCGCACCTTCATGCGGCGGCTATCCAGCACCGTGGCGCTGCTCATGCCCTCCTGTACGTTCATGCCCTCGTAGAGCGCGATGCCGTCCACCACACCGGTGATCGGCGCGCGCACTTCGAGCGCTTCGATATCTCTGCGCACGCTGTCGATATCGCGCTGCTTCTGCTCCTTTTGCAGCAGTTTCTTTTCCAGTTCGAGTGATACGGCGTCGCTTTCAAGCGAAAAGAGCTGCTCGTTCGCGTCCACCTCGTCGTTTTCCTTGACCGATACGCGCTTGATCTTGCCGGAGACGCCCGTGATGCCCAGCGGCTTGCTGAGCGCGAGCTTTCCAGAGCCCACCTCCGTACCCGATTCCAGGCGAACGGTCGCCGTCTCGCCGATCGCGTACGTGTCGTTCTGGATGCAGATCAGGGCCTCTCCATCCACGATAGAGAGGACGGAGCCGCTCTCCACCTTGCTGTCTACGTACACCTTGACGTCCTGCCCGACGTATAGGCTGCTCGCCGGCACCGTCACGGTCATTCGTCCGTCGGTAGATAGCACCATCAGCGCCCCGTATTGGCGCTGCACGGTCGCCATGTCGTCGCCGTCTTCGATCTTGAGCTGCTTGACGCGCCCGTCTGCGGGCGCGCGCACGGTCGTCGACGCACTGCGAACGCCCGCCGCCGACAGATCCAGCTCGAGCTCGTACATCTCGTCTGTCAACGTGCGCAGCCTATCGCTCAGGTCGTCGTTTGAAAGGGTAAAGAGCAGCTCGCCCGCTTCTACCGCGTCACCGTTTTCGACGAACACTTCCTCCACGCGGCCGCCCGTTTTCAGGTATACCTCTTGCTTTTCAGAGGCCTCTAGCGTACCCGTGCCGTGGACCGTCACCGAGATGTCCCCGCGCGACGCCTGCGCGCTGCTCAGATTGAGCGAATCTACGGTCATCTGGCGGCCTTCCCGCGGCAGCAGCAGCGCGCAGGCCGCTAGCGCTGCCACGATGACGACGACGATGACGGTCACCCAGATCTTTTTCGAGTGCTTCATATCCATTCTCCTATCCTGATGCTCCATTTTCATTTCGAGTAGATGTAGTATACATTAGACAGCTAACCAATTCAAGAGGAGACCTCATCACTTATACCTTTGCCCGTGCGAAATGTCGCCCGCGCCGTCTTAACGCTATGCGTGCACGGACAAATCCATGCGCACGGAGTCAGTCCGCCCCTTCTTCTGCCCGAATATAGAAAAAACACTTGCGCAAACGCGCGCGAAAGGGGATAATAAAAGAAAAAGTCGGATGAAAGGAATCGTTCATATGTCCTATCAGGCGCTTTACCGCCAATGGCGGCCCGCGCATTTTGACGACTTCGTCGGGCAAGAGAGCGTCATCGCGACGCTGCGCAACCAGGTGCAGTCCGGGCGCATCGCGCACGCCTATCTCTTTTGCGGCACCCGCGGCACGGGCAAGACGTCCGCGGCGAAAGTGCTCGCCCGCGCGGTTAACTGCGAGCAACCGGACCGCGGCGAGCCGTGCGGCCGGTGCGATATCTGCCGCGCGCTCTCGGCGGAAAACAATCTGGACATCGTGGAAATCGACGCGGCCTCCAACAACGGCGTGGACGAGATCCGCGATCTGCGTGAAAAGGTAAAATATCCGCCGCAGAGCGGGAAATATCGCGTGTACATCATCGACGAGGTACATATGCTCTCGTCCGGCGCTTTCAACGCGCTGCTCAAGACGCTCGAGGAGCCGCCCGCGCACGTCGTGTTCATTCTCGCCACCACCGAGCCGCAGAAGCTGCCCGCGACCATCCTATCGCGCTGCCAGCGGTTTGACTTTTCCCGCATCCCCGTGCGCCAGCTCATCGGCCGACTCGCGCAGGCGGCCGAGAAGGCCGGCACCGCCGCCTCCCCCGCCGCGCTCGAGCGGATCGCCCGGGCGGCCGAGGGCGGCATGCGAGACGCGCTGTCGATCCTGGATATGTGCCTGTCCTATTCGGACGGCGCGCTCGAGGAGGACGTGGTGCTGCGCGTGCTGGGCGCGAGCGACCGCAGCTTTCTCTTTCGCTTCTCCTCCGCGCTGCTCGCGGGCGACCCGGCCGCCTGCCTTACGATGGTCGACGAGCTCATGCAAAGCGGACGCGAGCCCCAGGTGTTCGCCCGTGATTTAAGCGGGCATCTGCGCGCGCTCATGCTTGCGCAGACCTGTGGCGACGCCCTGTGCGAGCTGCTAGACCTCACGCAGGAGGACGCCGCCCAATACCGCGCGCAGGTCGAGGGCTGCTCCCGCGCGCGCCTGCTGCGCATGCTGGATGTCTTCCTCGCCTCGGAGACGGACATGAAGTGGGCCTCCCAGCCGCGCATCGCGCTGGAGGTCGCCGTCGTGCGCGCCTGCGAGCCGGAAGAGGCTCTGACACTCTCCGCCCTCGTGGAGCGCGTGGATCTGCTCGAGCGCAAGCTCGCCTCTGGGCAGATCCTGCAGGCGGGCGCCGCCGGTGTGCTACCCGCCGCGCCCGTACAGGGCGCGGCGCCGCAGCCTGCCGCCGCGCAAGCCGCCCATCCCCCGCGCCCCGCACCGGCCCAGACGAGCGCCCCCGCCGCCGTGGCCATACCGCCCGTGCCGAAGGGCGATATGCCGCCCCCCGGCGTGCGCGATCCGGACGACGTCTGGGAGGCCATGACCCTGGACATCAAGCGCAATGCGCCCATGATCTTCGGCTCGCTCATCATGGGGCGCTATGCCGGCTACCAAGATGGCGCGTATGTCCTCTCGTTCCCCAAAAACCCGGCGGTCGCGATCTACATGAACCTGCTCAAGCGGGATGAAAAGCGCACGGTCATCGAGCAGGCGTTGCAAAAGGCGGGCGGCGTGCCTGCGCGCCTGAGCATCGTGCAGGAAGGCGCCCCCAAAGAAACCCGCGACGAGCAGGCCGATGCGCAAAAGCGTTTGAACCACGTGTTCGACGTATTCGGCCGCGAAAATGTGCAGGTTACGGACGACTAACAGACGGCTGCCGCAATCCTTGTGCGGCAGCCGCTTTGTTATTCTCATAGAATCTCATCTTGAAAAGACCAGCCTGTCGCCGCTAGAACGGACAGGATCGAGCCGCCACCCGTCTTCCTCAAATGCGCGCAGGCCGTCCGGTTCGTCGATGGCGTGCTCCGCGATATATCGTGCCATTCGTCCGCGCGCCATCTTCGCATACGGCGGCGGGATACATAACCGCCCTTTGCGCAGCACACGAAATTCCACGTCGATAAACCGCGCATCCGCGGGGACGTAAGGGCGTACGGCGGATGCGTATTCCTCCGAGGCAAGATTGACGACCGACCGCGTCTCCTCATACAGCGCCCAGGCGATGTCCGCGCCCCAGTAGGCGTACAGGCTTTGCCCGTAGACACGCACCCTGCTGTGCATTTCGAGCCGGTAAGGGCGAATCGCATCCAGCGGACGCAGCACGCCGTAAAGCGCACTGAGGATGCGCACGCGGCCTTGCAGGCTGCCAAGCGCCCGTTCGTCCAGGGAAGCCGCATTCAAACTGCGATATGCCAGCCCGTCGTACGAAAAGGCCGCCGCCTCGCCCTGTGCCCGGTCAAAGGATTGGATAAGGCCAAATGCGCGCATCGCAAGCTTGGGGCTGACGCGCATCATGCTCTCGATCTCCCAAGGAGAAAGCGTAGATAGCAGATTTTGCAGCGCAAGCGCACGCGCCTCAAAGCGGGGAACGGTCATCCCGGCAGGGCTAACGGCCTGTTTCATATTCTTAGCAGGCGATAAAATCGCAATCATACGCTCCCTCCCTATCGCTTCCATTCTATCAGCCGGCGATAGGGTTGTAAATGTGTTTCCGTTTTTTCACAAAAAGGATTGCGCGCCCGTTTGTTCCATGCTATAATCTATTTATGACAAAAGTGTTACAACCTGTTAACGTCAAGTCATAAAAGGAGATTTCCGCCTATGAAAGCGATGCAAAGATGCTTATGCCTTGCCCTCGCCCTGGTGCTCAGCCTGGCTTGCATATCATGTGCGTACGCGCAGACCGAGCAGGTCTCCTGCCCCACCTGCGGTGGGCGTGGCAGCGTAAGCGGCGCTGTCTGCTCCCTATGCGGCGGTTCCGGCAGCATTTTGATGTCCGGCTCGCGCGATGGGCGCGACCGTGCCAACGACATTACCGGCACGCAGCCCAATACTTCCTACAAGAGCGTGCTCATCAACGCAAGCTATTTGTCCATGCATCTGTTTACAGACGGTTCGCGCACGACGATGTATCAAAAGCTGCGCGCGCTGGATGAGAATACGTTGGTTCATCTGCGCGCCACCCGCGATCCCGATATCTATCAGACCCTGTCCCTCGTTTGCACGTCCGAAGCGCTCGCTCAGCTGCTGGGGGAGGGCGTCAACGGCCTTCACATCTCCCTAGACGACCATTTCAGCGCCGAGGACTATAAGCGCACGCGCGATCTGCTCGAGGCCTCGCAGGACCCCCTCTCCTTCATGCACCTCATGTTCGCCGCGGGCGAGAACTGCGCCTTTCTCTTTACGAATCGCGAGTTGACCGATGCGGGCGAATCCGCGCTCGCCGCGCAGCTCGATGCGTGGTTTCTTCAAAATGGCGCGCAGCTTGGGCAGGCTTTGCCCGAAAGCTTCAAAGACGTCTTGTTCGCCGTCGCACGCAGGCCGCTCGATATCGAAGAAGCGCCCGGCGTCGTCCTCGGCTCCGCCTTGATCGACGGCCTTTCCTTTCAAGGCGGTAACCCGGCTACGGATTGGCTCTCCCTGCATCTGTACGGTGAGGAGCCAATCGCTTTGAACGCCTATTCCCTCGGCGTTCAGCAGTCCGAGGCCCGCTTTACCGTCACCCATTACAGGGCCGCGGACGCGGAATACTTCTGCCTCGCGCGCGAATAAGACCGCCCTGCAAGACTCGCATGAAACCGTTGACAGGGCGCGCAATTTTTTGTATAATATAGAACGCTGACAGCAAGTGCTGCCAGCACCTTGCCGGCATGATGGAATGGCAGACGTGACGGACTCAAAATCCGTTCCTGGAGACAGGGTGTGGGTTCAAGTCCCACTGCCGGCACCACAATCCGTCTCGAAAGAGGCGGATTTTTTCTTTTCCATTGTAAAAACGGCCTGTTTCATCGCGAAATTGGGCCGTTTTCGAGTTGTTTGCAGTATCGGTGCTTAGACTTGTGCGGTATAATTTCATAAAACGGGAGTAATGAACGCTCATCCTCTTTGCATCTCGCGGCGCAGGATCAGGACTTGGGGAGGATCTCCTCAATGGATGGTTTGGCCTTTTTTGTTCTTCGTATGTAGACATCGTTTAGCCCTCCGTCATTCTGGCCCTTTTGCCGGACACTATGGCGCATTATTCAACGGGAATGTAGCAATCCAAAATCACATAGCCGTCTTCATCCTGTTTCGTAGAGCGGATCGGATGATAAAGATCCATACACCATTTCATGCGATCGAAGCTGCGACCGCTATCCTTGATGGCCTTCGCCGCCGGCTCAAAAGGGGCGGTACGGGTATCTTCTAACCCTTTACACTTGACCCAGCACAACGCAACCTCTGTTTCTTCCAATGTACGTGAAGCGTATCCGTGCGGAACGGTTGCGCCCTCTTTCATCAGCAGGCCGACAATATAGGAAAAGTCGCCGTCCCCCAAATACCAATCGATAAACACGCCTACGGGAGAGCTATCAAAAACATGCTCTGTTTGTAACTCAAGCGGAGCAAAGATGTTCTCATTATCGCATTCATTCCAAAAGGCAGGAAGCCTGTTCTCGCCTTCATTCAACGCGCTGTCGCTATAGCGCAATTCCTTGCCGACAATATAAACCTTGGGTAATCGGATGATTTCGAATTTCACGAGGTTATCCAATAGCGCTTCCTCCTGTGATATAAATTCCACCCTTTATGGGGCCTTAACTCGTATAAATCGATCAAATTCGGCCCGACAAGCAACAATCATGCGACGGGCGCTCTTATACCAGTATTTCATAAACAAATTCACTGCCCGCGTTTTTATCCGGATCAAATGGCGTGGATGCAATGCGCAGCAGCTTCATTTTTATGCCCAGCGCGTGCTGAAAATGGTATCTTACATGTCCCGCGCAGCAGCCGCAATAGATGGGCGAAACGCGGATGGATCGCCCTTCAAGCCTCCGGACCGTGGCGCATCCGCAGCGCATGGGACTGGTGTCTGGCTGGCATAAATACACAGAGATGGAGCCGTCTTCGTTCAAGCGGCAGGGTTCTCCACAATCAAACCTACGGCTTGACAGCAGATCGAGCTTCTCTATTAACGATTTTTCACGATGCGCCTTGTAGAAGGCGCGATAGGCGCTATCCAAGGAGCCTGAGCGTAAACAGCCCTGGCATTCCATAATGCGTAGACACTCGTCCTCCGTTAACAGTTCATCCATCTTATTGATGAACAGCACGGAGTTCTCGTTTTTATCCGAACTTCCCTGTACGGCGTCCAGCGCGGCGATTTTTTCTTCCGCTATGTTCATCTTGCGCATAATGCCTTTGATTCTATTGATGCTCGGCATGATAAGTCACCCCATTTCTACTGCGTATCAGGAAATTCAAGCCGTTTTCTAACGGGTATCCAGGCTCGCTCGTGATACAACTCCTACCTCAACATACCGATGGTTTCGTTTAGCGCCGCGAGCACCGCAGTGTCGTTGTCGAATACGATTTTGAACAGTCGTTTGAGTTCGTCGCGCACGCCCGGCGCCAGCAGCAACTCCGCACGATTTGGGGCGGGCTGATAGTCCGAGCCGGGCCCGAAGCCGAGCATATTCCAGATCTTCCAGCACACGCCGTGAGTCTCGTCTGAATTGTCGGCCAGATACTTTAAGAATATCCGCTCGTCGATTCGCCCGATATTCGCTGCGCCGCCTACCGCCGCACTCAGGAGAGAGTCGCGCGGTCCGAACGCTTCCGCCGCATGCCAGCGCGCCTCGATCGGATAGGCCGCGAAAAAGCAAAGAAACGCCGCCACGTCCGCCGCGTTTTCAGGGGAAGCCGCGTCAATCCGCGCGTTAACAAGTTCCGCGAGCGCGGCGTGGGAGGGATGCGCGAGCGTCGCAGCGATGCGCTCAAGTATTTCTCTAAACGACACCTCGCGGGCGCGCCGCCCGGTGATTAAGATCATATCGATAAGCCCCGAGTGCCAGTCCGCGAGCATGAACAAGTCGCCCGCATAACTTGGCGGATTGGGGAGCGATCGGAGCGTGTGAGCGCGCGAATCGAGACCGATGAGCGCGCCGTCTCCATATCCCGAGACGATCTGCCAGTCGAGTTCGCCGTTCAACCGTGCGATTGCTGGGTATCCCGCGTTGACGGCGGCGCGCACGGCCTCGTAGATCGCATCCTGATCGTCCCGCCCTGAGAGCCTGCGCCATGTGAGACCCGCCAGCCGCATCAGATTATCGACAAACTCATCTGGCCAGCGCCAGCCCGTTTCAACGCCCGGCAGCGAGTGGAACTCGACGGTATCGTCCTCCGGAAACTCGAAGCCGAACGCAACGCCGCTCGACGCCAACAGGCTGTGATACAGCGCGAGCTGATGCCTCTGCAGCGTCGTTTTTTCGCTGCACGCGCCGCAATCCGTGCAGTATGCACCCTTTGGAGAGCACCAATACGGCGTCCGCTCACTTATGCCCAGCGCGGGCAGGCAAGCGCTCGAAAGCGCCGCGAAAAACGACGAACCTTCCGCGTCGAAAGGGTATTGAACCAGATTTGCCAGCGCATTCATGACCGTCTTACCTCCAATCGCCTTGCTTACTCGCTTCACGCGCCCGCGCAAACGGGGATGTACGCGTAGGCCGCGTGGGGCGGGGTCGCGTATTCGGCATGGCAATGATACTCGATCTCCACCGAAACGTCGGGATTTTGCCGGTACCCGTTTGCCTCGGCTGCGGCGCGCAGGATTTTCCTTTCATCCGAGAAATATTCGTGCGTTTCCGCGCGCTCCTTCCCCAGCAGCGCGGCGGCGGTTTCGTCATTGCGTATGCGCAGCCATAGACCGCCCGGCTGCAAAAATTGCTCGTAGCGTACATCTTGTCGGCTCGAATACGTCTCCTGCGCGAACATGAGCCCGCAGGGCTTGTCCACACAGTAGTTGATGGAAAGCGCCGCGCTCCACTCCGGATTGATCAATGCCTGTTTGGGGATGTCGATTAGCCGCTGATAGCGCGCCAGCGTCGCGCCGATATCGGATTCGTCCGCGTTGTTCGGCGCGTAATCGACGCAGCCGACCCATAGGACGTCCGGGCGCTCGACGACCTCGAGCGCCACGCCTTTGTAGTCGATTGTCCTTACGAGCTTTTCTACGGGATGATGCAAAACCCTCACAGTTGTTCTCCTCCCCTGTGCCTGACCGGCACGAACACCGACGCGCAATTTGCCTGCCGGAAGCGGGCGATTACCTTTCGGCTGTCGTCAAACTCATATTCGGGATGCTCCGCAAAGTACAGGCGATCCATATGGTTGAAGGCCACGTCATAGGGCAGGGAGGGATTGTCCCCGTTAAACTCCCGCTGCGTCACGTGCACATACATCCCGCCCGGCAGCGTGATTCTTTCCACGCAGTCCGGCAGGCCTTCAAAAGAGCTGACGCGCGAGCCAAAGCCGCTCCTGTAACCGCCCTCACAGTCGACCGGAAAGCCGTAGAAGTCGCCATTTTGGTCGTACCGGGCCAGCCCGGTCTCATATACCTGGGATGCCACGCTAAAGTAATCGAATATGCATTTGACTTCATCCTCGCCGTGCGGCCGGGTACGGCAAGCGATCTTCAAGTCCGGCAGCAATACCGGATGCAATTCGATCGTGTCAAAGCGGTCGTTTTCATCCCGCGGCTTGCGAATGGGCTCGTACTTGGCCAGCATATCGCCGGTTTCATCCCATGTGTTGAACGGATGCCCGGCAAGGTCGTACACATAGCCCGTGCTGCGAAAGCCGCTGACGAAGTATTCGTCCGCGTGCATTCGCTCCGCATAGCCGACGCGGCCGTCGCGGTTTTGCTCGTTGATCTCCATGCGGGCGTAGCGGCAGGCGGGCAGCGCGAGCGTGCGCGTATGCTCCGGCAGAAATTCGGGCAGCTCGACCGCAGGGTCTATGGGGAAGCCCACGATCACCTTATAGTTGCCGTCGCCGTGTACATCATAGCGGGCGCTGATGATCTCCGTATCGCCAAGGCACAAAGAAAGCGCGTTTGCGAGCAGCTGAACCGTGCCGTCGGTGATGTACTTGCGGGCGATGCAGGCGTCGTTGACCGTGCCGCCCTCAAAGCCGGGCGCGCCCGGATAGCCTTGGCTCTCAAAGCTGACGGGCACGCTGATCCCTGCGAGCATAAGCGCCTGCCTTTCCACGATGGAGCATAGTTCGTTTACCCTCTCGAGATATGTTTCAAACAGGTTCATCGCCGCTCATCCATCCTATCCAATATTTCGAGCATTTTACGCACGCATTCCAGGACCGCTTCATCGTTTTCTTTCATCTTTTCGATGACCACTTCCAGCATATCGCCATAATAGTGCGATTTCCAGTCGTCCCAGTTTATACACTCCTCCAGCCCGATCAGCGACCACGCCAGATCATGCGTATAGCCGTAACGCCAGCTTATCGTCGTGAGTATTTCTCCAAATTGCGGATCAGCCAGCTTTTTTACGTCGTTTATGCCGTCGTAAAAGCCCTTTTCCTTCGAATCAGGGAGATAGGTTCGAAAGAACTCGGCAAAATTGTGGCAGTTAAATGTGGGCCACATGGTCTCCGCCAGTCGCCGCATCCTCTCTTTTCTGCCTTCAGGCGCATCCGTGCCCAGGCTGTCGGGGCCGTATGTGCTGATTTTTTTCATGTATTCGCCCCATAGCTCTTCGCGGAGGCAGCATTCCATTACGCGCTCGATCCGTTTTAACCCATCGAAAAGCGTATACCTCGGCGCGGCCTTTTCACCTAAGATATACAGCGTATCTATGCCGCCATAAGCTACCGGCGGATCCGGCGATTTTTGCGCACATTTGAAGCTGGGGCATAGTATTTTGTCGCCGTCCAATCCGATAATCACCGAGAATGGAGCGACATTGTCCTTCAGCTTCGCGATGATGGGCCTTCCCCTGCTCACGGAAGCTAAGATTTCATCTGGGAACGCGGCGATATCCGTAACCGCGCGATAACGATAGCCCGCGAAGCCGAACAGGAAATCAATGTTATCCGCCGTGCCGCCGTCGTCAAGGTTTCCCTCGTGAATCAGTCGATCCATCTGTGTGGGCGTCCCATTGAAACGGCAGCGAAGCGAGCTGCGGCCGCACAACGTATCGAAGAGAAAAAAGTATTTCTCCTGCGATCGTTGGGGTTTCGTGGCGCAGTTCCCGCAATTGTCGCACCGCCCATTCTCCCACTGGTTGCAGGCTGTTACCCGTTCGCCCTTCGCGCCCACGTTCTCCAGATACATCCAAACCGACGTGAAGCAATTGATGAAGGTGGTCGCCGCGAATCCGGAAAACGGTATGTCGAAATCAAGCTGGGTCATGCCTTTTATCCCCTCATTCTATCAAGGTATAAATGCTATAGTCGAGCGTCACACGGCCGTCTGCGTCCTTTTAAAAGTGTTCCCGGTATACCTTGGTGATCTCGATGGCCATTTGTCAACACGCCCTACCGTCTGTTACTTTTTTACCTGACACTTTGGGCAAAAGGCGATGACGCCCCCGACGGAAACCTTGCCCAAAGTCTCGCCGCACAGCGGGCAAGGCTCGCCGATGTGCTTGCGCTCGGACATCGCCACGTACCCACCGGGGTTCCCGTACAGATCGACCTCCGACGTCCGCCCGCCGGCCTCGCAGGCTTTCGACAACACGTCGCGCATGGCGCGATACAGCCGCTCCTGCGCCGCGTCGTCGAGCTTGCCGATGTGCACGGAAGGATGAATCCCCGCGTGCAGCAGGATTTCCCCCGCGAAGGTGCTCATAATCCCGGCGACGTTCTTGGTCAGATAGGTTTTGATAGGCTGTTTCGGGTCGTCCATATGGTCCTTCACAAAAGCCAGATACGCCTCGAATGTGCCCGCCATTGGCGCATAGCGCGTCTCATCCGTGCTCCGCGCGAGCGCGTCCCACGCCGCGTGGTCGATCACGTCTACGCCGTAGGACCACAGCAGCACCGAGTAGGCCAGACCGCTTCCGTCTAAGAAGGAGAAGCGAAAATTGTATTTCATCGGCTCGCCGGACGGCGCATCATAATACCGTATCTTTCCGCCGCCCTGGCGAAACACAATTCCGTAGCCGTTGCCTAGCTTAACGTATATATCGGGCGCGTGGTAAAGTACGTCCGTGACGGTTCCTCCGACCGCGTTCGGATAACGATCGGGCGCGCCCTCGGGGTTGAAGATGTTCGCGTTGGGATGGACGTATTCGCCGTGAGCGATGGTTTTTCCGAGAATCGTTTCGCGCATCTGCCGCGCGATGGTATAGGATTCGGGATATTCCAGCATCGGTCTTTTCCCCTTTCACTGCTTTGGTATATTCGCCATCAGCATGTCGAGCACCTTGTCCATGCACGCCGCCGCCTCGCGAATCTTCGCGGCGATCTTCACGCGCCCGTCCTTATCCTGCAGGGCTGCCAGCGTCACGTTGAAGCCGCCGCCGAGCGCCTCCAAGCTGTCCGGGTCGTTTTGATGATCGTCGCCGCCCCATATCTCGGCCATTCTACGGTACAGCGCGCTCACATCCTCAAGATACCCCATCTCCGGATTTAACTCTTTCGCCCGGTCGAGGAAGGAGAAGGCGCAGCTGCCGTTTGTGGCCATGTTGCAGATATTGCTCACATGTAAGCCCCAACCATCCCCAAACGCGTCGGGCGTCACGCCCTCGAGCATGCCCCGCTCGATGAAGTCAGCCCACGCGCGAAACGCCTCGGCGCCGAAGCAAAACCTGTCGTTCTTGACGGCGAACAGTTCAGGGATGCCCAGCACGATCTCTTTGTAGAGCTGCTGTAGGTCGATGGAGCGCTTCTTCTCGCCGACGAAGATCAGGCCCTTGACGGCGTTTTCATCCGCGCCCGGCTCGGAAACGATTTGTTCCAGCGGCACGCGCACCGGCTCGGACTTGTCGCCGGTCAGGAACAGCAGCGTCTTGCCGTATTCCTCATAGCCCACGTAGACGCCCCAGGGCGGCCCGCAATGGGTAATGGCGACGACGGGCACGCCTTTGTCGATATAGGCCATCAGCGTCTGAACATACATTTCCTTGTTCGCCCGAAACTGCTCGCCCGAGACAAAGGTGCTCGCATAGCCGCACCGCTCAAAAATCCTTTCAAAATAGCGCCCGCCTTCCAGCTGGAACATGCAGGCCGACGCACACTCGCCGCAGTATTCGCCATACGAATACACCTGCGCCAGCACGTCCCCCGTCAGCCCCGCGAAGAACCAGTAGCCAAAGTCCGGCTCGTCCTTGTATTCGCCCAACGATTCCATGACATACCGGGCGCAGCCGTTGAACCAGTAGTTTTCGCCGAATTCGCTGGTGATGAGGCGATGGATAATGGGTATGACGTTGTTGCTCTGCCGAAAAGCCATGGTAAGCGTCCCCTCTCCAATCTTCTTTTTCGGGATTTGCGCGAGCTGTGAAACGCGGATGGCGCGAAAGTACTTCTTAATTGAGCTATCCGAGCCCATGATGATCGGCTTCGCCCGTTGAAGCCTGAGCTCCGTCGCCATATAGGGGAAGTTCACGCCGCAGTAGCGCACCTCGCCGTTGAGGATCACGGCGAAATGCTTAAGCCCCACGATCCACGTCAAGCGGTTGTAGCCATTACGATCGATGGTGCCGCGCTTGGGCAATTGAAAGTAGTCGCCGAATACCGGCTGATGAAAGCAGATGGCCTCCCTCGACAAGCGCTCGTCGGGGCTATTGTCCATGTTGACGCCGAATAGATGGTTCAGATCCTCGCCGTGATGGAAACGGATGCTGGTCTCGTTCTTGCCGTGGCCCCAGCCGCCGCTCTCCTCGCCGACGCGAAACTCGATGTCAACCCGAAACGGCAGCTTCACCGCCACGTTTGTGGACAGCACCCGCGTGGAAATCCAGGAGATGTATTCGGCCTCGCCCCGCTCCGTGACGCGGTAATGCGGACTATTGATCGGTATCAGCTTGTCCATCTCTACGTCCCGCGACCACAGGATCGGATTAGCCCGTTCAATTTCTCCGACCGTGATCGAGCCGGGCGCCAGCTCCTCCGGCGCGCCAAACAGCGCCGGGTCGGCAAGCCGCTTCCTGACCGGCACGTACAGCGCGACAAGCTCCCTCTTTTCATCGGGCGACAGCAGCGGCTCCAGCATCGCCTCGCTTCGCAGGCCGCTGCCGGGCAGGTAGTCGATCTGGTAGTACCTGTTATCGTCAAACGACGTCACAAGTTGCCCAAAGCGCTCTGCCAAATCCTCGTCGAGATAGACGTTGATCGTGGCGTACAGGCCGCCGGCAAAGCGGAAGTCCAGATACTCGCCGTCGTTCACGAAGTCGTCGGCGACGCGCGCGACGACCACGTCGCCCGCCTCCGATTGATACTCAAACTGCCCGTGACTGCCCGGCTCGTCGCATGTCACGCCGTGTGCCTGGATGTAGCGCCAAAACCCATCCGGATCGGACGCATTGGCGTTTGCCTTTAGCAAGGACGAAAGCACGCGCATCGAAGGCAAACGCACAATCGACGGCTCGATAGGCTTTGAAAGCGTCTGGGAAACTTGCGATAACCGCCCATACGACAAAGGCTCGCCCGCCCCGTCCGTCTTTTCCAGTTCCCGGTTGGCGAGCGCCTCGTAAAGCAGCGGCAGCGCCGATATCTGCTTAATGCCTAACCTGAGCATGGCTTGCAGGAATTCGTCCGTGATTCGCTTTAGCTCGGACAGGGCGGCGGACTCCTCGTCGATCATGCGAACGCGGCGAACAAACACATCTACCACGATACTCATGTCCTCGCTCTTGTAGATGCGCAGTATGTCTTTGATCGGGATCATCATCTTGCGCAAGATGATGATTTGCCTGAGACGTTCGATATTGGCCTCATCAAAATAGCGGTACTTCTCTCCTGGCGGGCGCACGCTTTGAATCAATCCCGCTTCCTCGTAATATCTCAGGCTACGTGAGGTAAGCCCCAGCTGCAACGCGAGGTCGGTGATCTTGATCAGCTCCATGGCGGCGGCTCCTTTCGCTTGATGATATGATTATAGCACTTGACGTAACGGCAGAGTCAAGAGAGCGCTTGTCAATTGGGCGCATCGGATATACAGGTGATCATGGCGGCGTCCGCCCTGCTGTATGGTGAAAACGACAATTGGCGTGAGATGAAAAAAGCGAAGACGATGGAGAAGCTATGCGCAATAGAGACCGACAGGTACCCCGATGTCAATAAAAAAACCGCCTCATCTAGAGGCGGTGAAGCGGTGATCAGGCTACGCAGACGTTGACTGCGCGGAACTTACCGTGTCCTTTGGGATCGGCTTCCACGTCAAACGTAACCCTTTGGCCGTCTGCCAGCGAGCGAAACCCGCTGCTCTGGATGGCCGAGAAATGCACGAACACATCTTCCCCGCCGTTGTCATTGGTGATGAAACCGAAACCCTTTGCGTCGTTGAAAAACTTAACTGTACCACTGTTCATAATGATACCTCCTGAAAAAATGTTATTCACCGTGTACAAACAAAAACTGCGAGGTTGAAGTCAAAATGAACATTGACTTTTAGCCTCACAGCAATCAATACATTTGGAATACCTATTTAGTATACACCTAAAAATCGATTTGTCAAGTATTATTTACAGAAGTATTTATCGCGCCACGATCGAAACGTCATCTCTGCGCAGCCGGAGCGCATTCTCTCAAGGGGCTGATCCAGACCAAACTCCATCTCTGTCATATTGGCCGCCAGCGGAGCATCCCCTATGCTTTACAGGCATAGCCAAATGTGATAGGATGGTACAATAGAGCAGAGGAGGCGCAGGAAATGGACATTCGTGTTCTTCGGTACTTTTTAACCGTCGCACGTGAAGAGAGTTTTTCCCGCGCGGCGGAGGCGCTCTTTTTGAGCCAGCCCACCCTGTCGCGCCAGATCAAGGATATGGAGGAGGAACTGGGGGTCACGCTGTTCATCCGCACCAACCGCAACGTCATACTCACCAAAGAGGGCATGCGCCTGCGCAAACGCGCGCAGGAAATCGTCGATCTGATGGACAAGACCCGCGAGGAATTCTCAGATCTGGAAGAAGAGATCAGCGGCGACATCTACATCGGCAGCGGCGAAACCCACGTCATGCGGCAGATCGCCCGTATCGCCATCGCGGTGCAGAGGGCGCATCCCGGCGTTCATTATCACCTGTACAGCGGCAACGCGGACGACGTAAAGGAGCGGCTGGACAAGGGGTTGCTCGATTTCGGCGTGGTCATAGAGCCCGCCGATATTCACAAGTACGACTCTCTCAAAATCCCCGGGCGGGATACCTGGGGGTTATTGATGCAAAAGGCGCATCCGCTCAGCTCGCGGGAATTCATCTCGCCCGCCGATTTGGAAGGGGTGCCGCTGCTCACCTCACGTCAGACGGCCGTATCGGGCGGACTATCCAGCTGGCTGGGGAAAAATCTCGATACGCTCGACGTGGTGGCCACGTATAACCTGGTCTTTAACGCTGCGCTGATGGTCGAGCAGGGCATGGGCTGCGCCCTTACGCTCGATCATCTGGTGGATACCATGGCGAATACCGACCTTTGCTTTCGCCCCTTGACCCCTAAGCTGGAGGTGGGGCTGAGCCTGGTATGGAAAAAGTATCAAATCTTTTCGCCCGCCGCCGACGTCTTTCTGCGCCAAATGCAGAAAACGCTCGGGTTAAAGGCTTAATCCCCAGGGCCCGTCGCTATGTATCTGTCTGTATTTCATTTTAGCGCACCTTCCCCACGGGTTCAAGGATTGTTTTAGAAGCTTCGGGCAACAGCGCGGCCCCGGAAGAAATCGCTTCTTCCGGGGCTGCGCTGTTCAAACCGCGATGCACTCGCCCTCACAGGCGATGTACAGCCCGACCTTCCTGCCGGTCTTCGCCTCGATGCGCTGCAGGTTGCGCAGGTCGTCCTCGCTGGCGGCCATTTTGCCCTCCGGGTGATTCGAGATGAGCACCGGCGAGGCCTCCAAATCCGGCTTCTCCAGCTTGGCGGGCAGCCCGCCATAGGTGTCGAACTGCGTGAACATCTGCGGCTCGCCCTGCGCGTCCAGCCAGACGAGCGCCGAAACCTGCGTGTATACGTGGCCGAACAGCCACACGCCGAATGCTTCAATTTGCTTTGGCACGTTCATCGTCAATCAATCGCTTTCGCACTGCTCGAATAGTATGTTTGTGACTTGTAGCCGTTGCTGTTGTCGCATACGAACAATACCTTCACGCGGTAGACCTCTCCTGGCACAACGTGGCAAGTACGTGTAAAGGAGTGCTCGATCACATTATAGCCAACGCTTCCGCTCTGCTCAGCGCCCGCATCCTGAAAAACCCCGTTCACCTTCTTTTGCAGCTGAAAGCTTGCTACGCCGAGCGAGTAGGAGTCCTCGATCCCGGTTGTCGAAAAATTTACGTTTAACCTTCCGCCGGCTTTAGGAGTGATGTTGGCGGAATAGGAGTCAAAATAAAGGCTAGCATACGGTTCGATGCCCTCTTCCGCAAATGATACGACTGAAAGCAACGCAAGCAAAGCTGCAATTACGACTAAAACAATTCTTTTCATGAAATTACGCTCCTTCTATTAATACTTTGGTGATTTCCATGATGGTATCAGCATGAACCTGTCCCCAGATGTTTCCATGAATTACTCCATCCGTCCACTTTGCTGAATTGACTTTATAGTTTTCAGCCAAGGCGATCGAGATATCATTATACCACTCCACTTGCATGCCGCCATCGTCTCGTTCGTAGACATAATTGGCAATTGTTTCCCCTGATCTTTGTTTGATGATACGAATGTTTATGGGTATTGATTGATCGTCGGTAATCTTTAGCATCCATTTAGATAAATCTTCATCCGCATTCACAGTAGCAGAAACAAATGCATAACGCTCAAAGAGCGTCCGAAAGCCGTCCGTATAGGTATCGACACTCTGAAGAAATTCATCTGCACTCGTAATATGTATCATACTGTTTTGATCGATCTCTTCCCATATCTCCGTATCAGCAGACAACTCCTGGTTTCCCTTGGCAATCTCCAATCCGTCCTGCGCGCTGTCGCTCTCGTAGGAAAAGAGCTCTGTCAATGCGGAAAAGAAGTTCAGCACCGCGTCCATGTTGAATGCGCGCGCAACGCCTAAGGATGCCAGGCTGAAGACCATCAGGCAAGCGGCCGCCGCCGCGAACCGCCTCATTCCGGGGCCGGTAAGGCGGCGTTTGCCTTCATCCCGCCTGATCCTGCGCAGCATTTCCCGGCATTCGCCGTCGGGATCCGCCGGATAGCTGTCCGCGATGGACTTTTCGATCCAGGCGACGTCCATCTCCGCTTCATCTTTTGCAGCTTCCCTTAATATCGCATGTATATCCACCTCCGCTGGAGCGAACTCGTCATGTTCCTTCGGGTTCGTACTCATGATTTGGAGCTCCTTTCACTTATATTATGTCGAATCGGCTCGTTTTCGGACATCTTTTTGATAATTTTACGAAGTTTTTCGTTTAGACGCGAAATTCGCCTGGAAACGGTGTCCGTCCGCACCCCTTCTCGTTTCCCGATCTGCGCCGGGGACATGTCCAGCTGATAGACGCAGCGGTACAGTTCATAGTCCTTCCTGTTCAGGCGCTCGGTCGCTCGCTCCAACAGATCGCGCCAGACCACCACGTCGTCGATCCTGCACGTATCCTCAACGTCCGCCAACAGGTTCAGTGGGCATTCGCATCCCCGCTTCTCTCTTTCCCTCAGGTATTCGTAGAATTTCAGTCTGGCCGTCTTGAACAGCCAAGCCCTCTGGCTCGGATGCCCGCGCAGCTCTTTCGCGTTTTCAAACGCGGTCAGGAAGACGCTCTGCACGATATCCCCTGCGTCGCCGATGGGCAGCGACGTCCCCCGAAAGATGTGCAAGACGAACGCCTTGACATGCGGGTATTCTTGATGGGAAAAATCGTCAAACCAACGGCGCGTCTCCTTGTCGTGGCTATACTTCATTTGATCCCCCTGCTTTCGTATAGAATATCAACTATTATATAGCATAAAAGCACCGTAATCAAACATAGATCAACATGAAACGACAGTTTTTCTTTGATCTTTATGTCCGCCCGGTCAATAAAAATAGCTTATTAGAAGCTTCAACGGCTTGATAGCCGCCGATTCTAGCCGTAAAACATCATCAAAAGAATCGCAAAATGTTTTTTCTGCCCAATTTCGACCAAATTTGGCCATTTGTAAAATAATTAGGTATCCTGTAAGCACTAACACAAAGGATGGTGCTTTCATATGGATAATTGCCTTTCTGTGGTCATGTCGTTGGGCGGCCATGTTACCCGATGCGGTTATGCCTATCTCGCCACCGCCGTTACGCTGACGTTGCAAAGAGGGCAGTACCCGGCGCGCGAGCTCATGCGCACGCTTTACCCACAGGTAGCCAAGATCCACCACACGACCACCGCGCAAGCGGCTCGCAATATCGCCCGCGTGGTCGAGGACATCTGGCAGTATGGCGACCGCGCACGCCTTAGCGAGATCGCAAAGTACACGGTCGTCGTCAAGCCCTCGCCCGGCGAGCTGATCCTGCTGCTTTCCAACTTTATCTCCGGCTGCGAGATGTCGGCGATGTGAACCCCAAAACGCCCGCGACAGGAGTGAATTCTGTCGCGGGCGTTTTTATGTTTTCGTTTATCGTACGTTCAGCCAGTCGAGGATCGCCTGCTTCGGGCGCGCGCCGACGGCTGTCGATAGCGCCTTGCCGTCCTTGAGCGCAACGAGCGTCGGGATGCTCATCACCCCGAAGCGCGCGGCCAGCTCGGGCTGCTCGTCCACGTTGACCTTGCAGACCTTCAGGCCCGCATGCCCCTCCTGGGCGATTTCCTCTACGATGGGCGAGAGCATGCGGCAGGGGCCGCACCACGGCGCCCAGAAGTCCACCAGCACCGTCTCCTTCGCCTGCATCGCCTCGCGTTCAAAATTCTGCGCGTTCAGTTCCATCGCTTTCATGTTCATGTCATCCTTTCAAGTTGATTTATTTGCGTACGCCGCTGAGCGTTTGCGCTACGATGTCGTCCATGATCTCGCCCGTCAGCGTGCCCGTGACGTAGCCGAACACATTGCCCTCCCGGTCGATCATGAACGTCGTCGGGAACGCGCTGATGCCATATTGTGCGAAGACCTCGCCCGTCGTATCCATCACCGTCGGATAGGTATAGCCGCCATCCGTGAGAAACTGCCGGATCTCGGGAATCGTCACGTCCGAGTTGTTCGGCGCGTCGTCCGTCTTGGGGTTGGCCACGCCCAAGACGACGACGTCCTGCGCGTTCAGCCCGTGCTTTTCGTATAGCGCCTGGATTTCGGGCATCTCCATGCGGCAGGGGCCGCACCAGGTCGCCCAGAAGTTGAGGAAGACGACCTGGCCTCTGTAGTCGGACAGCGTATGCGTCTTCCCGTCCTGATCGGTAAGCGTAAAGTCCGGCGCGGGGATTTTGTCCGGATCAGGCGCAGGGGTCGCCTCGGGCGCTGCCGGGCCCGCCACCTCCGCCGTCGCGGCAGGCTCCGTCGTCGCTTGGGCGGGCTCTGCGCTAGCCTCCGGCCCGGGCGTCGCCGTGGGGATGGCCGTCGCGACCGCGGGCGCTGCGGTCGAGGCCGGGCCGCCGGTGAGGCCGGATAGATAGCTGGTCACGCCGTTCATCCAACCGGTGATCATCATCACGCCCATCAGCACCATCAGCACGCCGCCCGCCTTCACCGTATAGCGCACCACGTTGCGGTGGCGCTTAAACAGGTCGAGCAGCGAACCTGTGAACAGGCCGACGGCCAGGAACGGCAGCACGAAGCCCAGCGTGTATACGCCGATCAGGCCAAAGCCCGTGGCGGACGAATTGGCCGAGGAGGCCATCAGCAGAACGCTCGCCAGCGCGGGGCCTACGCAGGGTGTCCAGGCAAAGCTGAACGTAAAGCCCATCACGAGGGCCGTCAGCGGGTTCATCGCCAGGCGGTCGAGTCGGAGCGGCAGCCTATGTTCGCGACCGATCTCTTTGCCCCCAAACAGCCCCAGCTGCAGCAGGCCGAACGCGATCACAATCGCGCCGCCGATGCGCGCAAAGAGCAGGCGGTTTCCGCTGAAGAATCGACCCAGCGTCGTAAAGCCGAAGCCCAGCAGGAAGAAGGCGAAGCTCACGCCCAGCACGAAGAAGAGCGTGTTGACCATCACCTTCCGGCGGCCAAACCGCACCGTGCCGTCCGCCTCCACGGTGCGCGTACCGCCCGCGAGGTAGCCGATGTAAAGCGGCACGAGCGGCAACACGCACGGCGAGAAAAAGCTGATCAATCCCTGTAAAAATACGGTCATCGCCGGCACGCCGGCCTCAATCGTAAAGCCCATAACGTCCTCCTGTTTTCAATCGTTTACCGCTCGTCTGCCAGCGTGCCGAACAGGTCGTTGAGCGCCTCCGACATCGTCGGATGCGTATAGATCCCATCGCGCAGCGCCGTGTAGGGCAGCCGCGCGTCCATGGCCAGCTTCACGAGGTTGATCATCTCGTGGGACTCGGCGCAGAACAGATGCGCGCCCAGGATCTCGCCGGTCTTCGCGTCGACGACCGCCTTGAGCAGGCCATCCGTCTTACCCAGCACCTGCGCTTTGGGGATCGCGGATGCGCTCAGGCGTGCCACAAGCACCTCGTAACCTTGCGCGCGCGCCTCCTGTTCGCCGAGCCCTACGCGCGAAAACGGCGGATCGAGAAATACGCTGTAGGGAACTGCCCCGCGGTTTCGAACGGTACGTTCGCCTTGCTCCAGCAGCTGCGAACGCACGATTCGGGCATCGTCCAGCGAAATGTAGGTGAACTGCTGGCCGCCCGTGACGTCGCCCATCGCCCAGATGTTCTCCGCCGTGGTGCGCAGCCGCTCGTCCACGCGGATAGCCCCGCGCTCCGTCAGGGCTACGCCCGCCGCTTCAAGGTTCAGGCCCTGCACGTTCGCTCTGCGTCCCGTCGCGATCAGAATGGCCTGCGCCCATAGCGTTTCCTCCCCTTCCGGCGTCCGCAGATGAATGGCGCTGCGCTCAGCATCATCCCGGACGGCCAGAACAGTTGCCGAACGTATGACGCGTACGCCGCGCCGCTCAAGGCTCAAGCGCACCGCCTCGGCGATCTCCGCGTCCTCCCGTGGCAAAAACACGTCTCCGTCCTGCACGACGGTCACCTGCGCGCCAAACCCCGCGTAGATCGAGGCAAACTCCATCCCGATGTATCCGCCGCCGATGATCGCGAGGCGGCGAGGCAGCTCGCGCAGGTCCATCAGCGTCTCGCTGGTATAGGCCCGTTTGCTCTCCCGCAGGCCCTCGATTGGCGGCACAAAGGGGCGAGAGCCCGTGTTGATGAAGATGCGCTGCGCCTCGATCGCGCTTTCCTGTCCGTCCTTTGAACGGAGGCGGAGCGTATGCGCATCCATGAAAGACGCCTCCGCGTCGATCACCTCGACATTGGGGTGGCTGTTCAGCTTCGTATAGTTCTTTTCGCGTAGCATACCCGTAAGCGCGCCCTTTTCTTCGATGGCCGCCGCATAACGGGCTGCTTTTTCCTCAAAGCTCCCGCCCAGCGCAGACGACCGCTCCGCCGCGCGCACCAGCGCCTTCGTCGGAATGCAGCCGACGTTGATGCACGTGCCGCCGTACATCATAGACGAGCGCTCTATCAGCGCCACGCGCTTGCCTTCCCGCCCAATCGCCGCCGCCAGCGTCTTTCCTCCCTTGCCAAACCCGATGATCGCCGCGTCATACTGTTTCATTTTGACGTCGCCCCTCTCTGTGTTTCGAATCCCCGCTGCGTTAACGCGGCAGGCTTTACTGCAACTTTTTTCTTTTCAGTTCCTACTGTAATTTTACCAATTACAGTTTGGTTTGTCAAGGGATTTTTCATTTTCATAAAACTTTTTTCGATGGGCAGCTAGCCCTTTGTTCCTCCGTACGGGTATGCTATAATGCAAATGAAACGATCACATCCTTGCGCTGAGAAAAAACAGGAGGAACCCTATGAATCTGAACGAGTTGCTCTGCCGGGACATTCCCTGTTCCTGCGGCCAAACGCACCGCGCAAACGTCGAGGCGGTCTACATCGAATCGGGCGCCATCGCCCGCTTGCCGGGCGAGCTGCAAAAGCGCGGCTACGCGCGCCCGCTCCTCGTCTGCGATGAAAACACATTGCCGGCCGCCGGACGGCGCGCGCAAGCAGCGCTTTCGCAAGCCGGCTGCGCCTATCGCACGTTTACCTACCCGCAGGCGGATCTCGCGGCCGACGACGCAGCGCAGGCGCAGCTCTTCGAGCAGGTACTGGATGCCGACGTACTCGTCGCCGTGGGCGCGGGCACGCTGGGCGATCTGTGTAAGTTCGTCAGCTTCCGCCGGGGGCTTCCCTGCTTCACCGTGGCGACCGCGCCCTCCATGGACGGCTTCGCCTCCACCGTCGCCGCGATGATCACCGGCAGCATGAAGGTAACCTACGAGACGCACACGCCGCAGGTCATCCTCGCGGACGTGGACGTGCTGAAGGCGGCGCCCATGGAGATGATCGCCGCCGGCGTGGGCGACATCCTGGGGAAGTACACCTGTCTATGCGATTGGCAGATCGCCCACGTCGTGACGGGCGAGGCCTATTGCGACAAGATCGCCGGCATGATCAGGGATTGTATCCGCCGCGTCGTGGCCGGTTTGCCCGCCCTGCCGGGCCGCGGGCCCGAGGCGGTGCGCGACCTGTGCGAGGCGCTCGTGCTCTCGGGCGTCGCCATGGCCTACGCGGGCAACTCGCGCCCGGCTTCCGGCAGCGAGCATCACCTGTCGCATTTCTTTGAGCTGCGCTTTTTGCAGCAGGGGCGTCCCCCCGTGCTGCACGGCATCAAGGTCGGCGTCGGCACGGTCATCGTGCTGCGCGCTTACGAGCGCCTGCGGGATGCGCGGCCCGACTTTGAAGGGGCGCGCAGAGCCGCTGCCGCCTTTGACGAGGAGGCCTGGCAAGCGCGGATGCGCGCCGCATACGGCGCAGGCGCCAAGGACGTGCTGGAGCTGGAGGCGCGCTCGCATAAAAACGCGCCCGCCAATGTCATCGAGCGCCTGCTTGCGCTCGAAAACCGCTGGCCTGAGGTCGAAGCGCTCATCGCCGCCCTCCCCACGCCCGCAGAGGTTCACGCGCAGCTCTCCGCGGTCGGCGCGCCCAGCGAGCCCGCCCAATTGGGCATCGACGGCGACCTGCTGGCGGAGGGCATCCTGTGCGCCAAAGAGCTGCGCGTGCGCTACGGCCTGTGGCAAATGCTGTTCGACCTGGGGATGCTCGACGAAACCGCGCAGGCGTTGCGCTAAAGAGGCAAGGAGTACGCATGGATATCCGAAACAAAAAGCTTTTCCTGCTCGACATCGACGGTACGGTCTCTTTGGACGCCACGCTCTTTCCGGGCAGCATGGACTTTTTTCGCCACGTGACCGCCGCGGGCGGCAAGTACGTCTTCATCACCAACAATTCGACCAAGTCCATCGCCGATTATGTAAAAAAGTTTACGCGCATGGGCGTCCCGGTGGACGAGAGCAGCTTTGTCACCGCCACTTCCGCCACCGTACGCCATCTGCGGGCGCACCACGCGCAGGACAAGATCTACGTCGTCGGCACCCGTTCGCTGGTGACGGAGCTTGCGCGCGCGGGCCTCAAGGCCGTGACGCGTCTGGAGGACGGCGTCTCCTGCGCGTTGGTGGGCTTTGACGACGAACTGACGTATGAAAAGGTGCGCGCGCTGTGCGAGCTGCTCTTTACCCGGCCCAAGACCGCTTACCTGGCCACCAATCCGGATCTGGCTTGCCCCGTCGGTTTCGGCGCGATTCCCGACTGCGGGGCCATCTGCGGCCTGATCCGCTGCGCGACCGGCCGCGACCCGCTCTACATCGGCAAGCCCAACGCCATCATCGTCGAGATGTGTCTCGAGCAGACGGGATTTACCCGCGAGCAGACGCTCGTCGTCGGCGACAGGCTGTACACGGATATCGCCTGCGGCATCGCCGCGGGGGTAGATACGGCGGTCGTTTTTACCGGCGAGGTCAAGCCGGAGGATCTTGAAAATTCGCCCTTTGCGCCGACCTTCGCCTTCGCGGACATCCGCGCGCTAAGCAAAGCCGTATTCTAATCGTATTCTCATGATGCTTTCAGCCTTTTCCAAAGCAGTTTGTCCGCTTTTGCGGTATCCTATAGTCATTCCAAGAAACAAACACCGCAGACATTGCGAGGAGGAAAGACCATGACCACTTTTCAGAATGACCAGCTTGAAAGCATCGAATACCTTCGTAACCACGCCAACATCACCTACGCCGAGGCGGTCGACCTGCTTGAGCGCTTTGATGGCGATGTAACCGCCTGCCTGATCGAGCTCGAGCGCCAGGGCCGCATCCGCGACGAGGCCGCCACCGCCCAGCAGGATTACCAGAAAACCGAGCAGGAGAGCGAACAGCGCAGCGCAGCGCGCCGCCGCGTGCACGGCATCCTGTCCACCCTGCTGCGTAACCGCGTGAACATCGTCGCCGACGGCGCAAAAATCGCCGATTTCAGCGTTCTGTTCATCGTCGTGCTCGCCATCCTCTGCCCGCAGTTTATGCTGCTGGCCGCCCTGCTGCTTCTGCTGCTCGGCTATCGCTACAGCCTCAGCCGCCTGGAGGCGGAAGACATCTCTACGTCCGTCGGCGAGGTCGTGCGCGGCACAGCCCGTTCCCTCGGTACGCTCGGCCGCAGCGTCGTGGCAACCGTCCGTAGTCTGTTCGCGACCGAACAGCCCAACAACGGTTAACATAGATCCCCTTCCATCCGACGAGGCCGCCGCATTTTTTGCGGCGGCCTCTATTTTTTCATGCCGTTTTCATCTAAGCGTGGTACAATAAAGCGGAGTATTTGTTTGGGAGGGGATCGCCATGCGCATCCTGCTCGCGGAAGATGAACGCGATCTTTGCGACGTCGTCGCCCGTAAGCTGGCCGAGGAAGGCTATGCCGTGGATAGCTGCTACGACGGCGAGACGGCCTATGACTACGCCCGCGCCTGCGACTACGACGCCGTCATCCTGGATGTGATGATGCCGCGCCTCGATGGCTTTGCGCTTCTTGAGCGCCTGCGCGCGGACGGCGTGACCGCGCCCGTGCTCTTTCTCACCGCGCGCGACGCGGTCAGCGACCGGGTAAAGGGGCTGGACCTGGGCGCAAACGATTACCTCGTCAAGCCCTTCGCCTTTGACGAGCTGCTCGCGCGCCTGCGCGTGCTCACGAGAAAGCATGCCGGCGCAGTGACGGACCGCTTTGCCTGCGCAGATCTGGTCGTCGACTGCGCGGCGCGCACCGTGCGCCGGGGGGAAGAGCCCGTCGCGCTTACGTCTCGCGAGTTTGCGGTGCTCGAATACCTCATCCGCAATCAGGGCCGCGTGCTCTCGCGCGAGGCCATCGAAAACCACGTTTGGAATTTCGATTATGCCGGCGGGACGAACGTCGTAGACGTCTATATTCGCTGTCTGCGAAAAAAGATCGACGAAAGGTTTGAGCCCAAGCTCCTGCATACCGTGCGTGGCAGCGGCTACGTGCTCAGGGGTTCGCCATGAAACGGCTGTCGATCAAGCTGCGCGTCACGCTGGCGCTGGCGCTCTTCATGGGCGTCATGGCCGCCCTGGCGCTGGCGGCGCTCCTGGCGCTCTCGGGCGGCGTGCTTCGGGCCGATGCCGGGCGCCAGCTGCTGCGCGTGCTGGAAGAGAACGCGGACGAGGTCGAGTTCGACGACGGCCGGCTCGAGTTCGACGGCGACTTTTCCTTTTATGCCGGCGGCGTCTATACGCTCGTCTACGATGCCGGCGGGCTGCTCCTGAAGGGGAGCGCCTCCGCCCCGCCGGACGCGGGTCCGGATCGCCTGCCCCTCTCGGAGGGCCCGCTTCGCACGCTCGATACGCCGGACGGTCCCTGTTACATTAGCGATTTGCGCATCCCCCTCAAGCGCTATGGCGACATATGGCTGCGCGGCGTGCTGCCCACGGACGGCGCCTCCGGCGCTGTGAACGCCCTCGTGCGCGCCGCCTTTATCGCCCTGCCCCTGTGGGTCGTGCTCGCGAGCCTGGGCTGTTACCTGCTCATCCGCAGGAGCTTTCGCCCCTTCTCGCGCATGGCGCAGACCGCCTCCGCCATCTCCGAGGGCGCCGACCTTTCCCGCCGCATCGCGCTCGGGCCCGGGGGCGACGAGCTGCACCGGCTTTCCGACGCTTTCGACCGAATGCTCGGCCGTCTGGAGGCGTCGTTTGACGCGGAGCGGCAGTTCACATCCGACGCCTCGCATGAGCTGCGCACGCCGGTAAGCGTCGTCCTCGCCCAGTGCGAATACGCGCTCGAAAAGGAGCGGAGCGGCGATGAATACGTGCGCGCGCTGGAGGCCATCCAACGCCAGGGATATCGCATGTCGCGCTTGATCGCCCAGCTGCTGGCCTTTACCCGCCTGGAGCAGCACGCGCAGTCGCTCTGCTTTGAGGACACGGATCTAACCGCGCTCACCCTCTCGCTCTGCGAAGAAAACGCGCTCCTCGCGCAGCAGGATATCTCGCTGTCATGGCAGCTGAGCCCAGGCGTACGCGCCCCGGTCGAACGCGCCCTCTACGCGCGCCTCTTCAACAACCTGGTCGGCAACGCCTACCGCTACGGCAGGCCCGGCGGCATCATCCGCGTCACATTGGCGCAGGATGCGCGCAGCACGCGCCTGAGCGTGTGCGACGACGGCATCGGCATCGCCCCAGAGGAACAGGAAAAGATCTTCCGCCGTTTTTACCAGGCGGACGCCGCGCGCTCAGGCGGCGCGGGCGGCATGGGCATGGGGCTGGCGATCGTGCAAAAGATCGCGCAGCTGCACGGCGGCTGCGTGCGCGTGCGCAGCGCGCCGGACCAGGGCAGCGACTTCACGTTTGAATGGCCGATGCCGCGAAAATAAAAAAAGCGTTTTCATCTTCTCTTCATCTTCGTTTGCTACAATGGCCCTATCAACAAACGAAGGGAGTCTGTATCATGAAAACACGTTCGATTCTAATGCGGATATCCGCCCTGGCCCTGAGCCTTGGTCTGCTCGCCTTTGCCGGCGCGGCGATCGCCGAGCAGACGGGCCGCATCACATTGGGCGAGGCGGTCGATATGGCCGTAGCCCAAACCGGCCGCGCGCAAGAAGAGCTCACCGTCACGAAGGCACGCCTTGAGCGCGAGGACGGCGCCTGGGTCTACAACGTCAAGCTGACCGCCGGCAAGGACAAGTACGAGTACGACCTGCGCGCCGAAGACGGCAGCGTCGTCTCCCTCTCCGAAAAGGCCGACGCCGCCGCGCGGCAGAGCGCTAACCCGATCACCCGTGAAGAGGCCGTTTCCCTCGCGCTAGCGCGCGTGCCCGGCGCACAGGAGCGCGACATTCGCATCAAGACGGACAGGGAGGATGGACGCGACGTCTATGAGGGCGACATTCTCTTCGGCGGTCGCGAATACGATTTTGAGATTGACGCCGAGACTGGCGCCTTCCTCGAATGGGAAGAGGAAGCGGCGAACAAGTAAAATTATCCCTCGACAGAGCGGTCTTTACCGCTCTTTTTTGCTTCATAGAGCGCATGGTCCGCCCGCGAAATCTCCGCGGAGACGCGCCCATCCGCCGGCGGCACGCCCCAATGCCAGCCGATGCTGACCCGCACCGCGTCGTAAAACATGCCTTGCCCGTCCCGTAGGCACAGACCGCGCACGTGCGCGCATAGCTCGTCTGCGAGCCGCGCCGCTTGCTGCTGCGTCAAACCCGCCGAAAAAAACGCGAACTCTTCGCCGCCGTAGCGCACGATGAGGGTGTCCTCAAACTCCTGCCCCGCGCGCCTGAGCACCTCGGCCACCTCTCGTATACAGCGATCGCCCATCTGATGCCCGTGCGCATCGTTGAACGCCTTAAAATCGTCGATGTCGATCATCAGCGTGGCAAAGGATACGCCCTCCTGGCGGCAGCGCTCATACAACGCGGGTAGCGCGCCGTCGAGCACGCGGCGGTTGGATAGGCCCGTCAGTTCATCCGTATCCACCAAATACCGTAGCCGCGCGTTGATGCGCTCGATCTCTTCCTTTTGGCGTGTCATAATCAGGCGGGCGCGCACTTCATCGACCTTATAGGCATAGCGTGTGGAGGCAATCGCGATGGCCGTAATGGCCATAAACGTCGTATTCAGGTAGTTGCCCGTGTTGTTGACAGCTTCCGGCTGAAACCTGGTAAAAAAGACGAGCAACAATATCTGACTGATCCCGAAGATGAAGGCGCTTTGCGCAGGCCGCAGGCGTGCGAGCACCGCCACCGCCATGACGAGCGTGACGTATACGCTGACGTTCTCGGTCACGCGCTGATCGTAGAGCGTGATGAACGTCCCCCAGAGGCACAGGAACAAAACGTAAACGGCTTGCCCGTTCAGGATCAATCGCGCCCGCGCCTGCGTGTCGTCCCGGTGCACAAAAAAGAAGAGATAGGCGGCAGCCGAAAATGCGAAAAGCGATAGGTACATCGCCAAATAGACTTGCCGGGATGGCGTAATGAGCCCGCCCCGCACCGTAAACAGGACGATTACGTTTACCAGCTCCGCCACCGCGATGAACGGCAGGATGATTTTAAATGCCGCGCATACGTCGCGCGCATCCTCAGTATCGACGATCTGCGTCACCTCGGGCTCTACTTCGTTGAACTTATTCCAAATCTCTTTGATCTTCTCCAACCTTATGCCTCCCTCGCCGCGGTACAATGCGCCTTTTTCCCATATTATTTTACCACACGTTCGGCCCGCGCACAACCGATGTCCGCGAAACCGGCTGAATCGGCATATTTAACGGCAAAAAGCGGCATCCTATCGCCAAATGAGGGCAACCTCTTTTCATATAGACCACTGATTTCGAAAAATGAAGGAGCGTTTCGATGCTGACGGTTTTTATTCGCACCATCCTGCTGTTTGGGCTGACGGTACTGGTCATCCGGGCGATGGGCAAGCGCCAGCTCGCGCAGCTGCAGCCCTTTGAGGTCGTCATTACGCTGATGATCGCAGAGCTCGCCGCCGTGCCCATGGGCGATGTGGGCATTTCGCTGTTCAGCGGCGTCGTCTCCATCCTCACGCTGCTCTTTTTGCACAGCCTGATCACCATCTTTTCCTTTCGCAGCCAACGCTTCCGCGCATTTTTATGCGGCAAGCCCAGCGTGCTCATCCGAAAGGGAAAGATACAGCTCTCAGAACTGGAACGCCTGTGCTTTGACCTCAACGACCTGATCGAGGGCATCCGTTCTCAAGGCATCCTCAACATCGCCGACGTCGACACCGCCCTGCTAGAGACGAACGGAACGCTCACCGCCTTTCAAAGCGCGCAGGCGCGGCCCGTCACGCCTGCGGATATGAACCTCGCCGTCGATTATGAAGGGATTCCCCTCCTGCTCGTGCTCGACGGCGTCGTGCAGACGGAGGCGCTGCGCTTGGGCGGCTTTGACGAAAAATGGCTCGCTCAAACGCTTTCGTCCCTCGGATTTCAAAACCCGAGGGACGTGCTGATATGCTCTTTGGATACGCAGGGCAAGATCTACGTACAGTCGCGCGGCAAGGATGCGCGGCTTTGCGTACGTCAGGTGTTAAAGCCCGAGCAGGTGAGGTGGTAAGACATGAAGCAGCGCATCATTCTCGTCATTCTACTGCCGCTTTTGATCGTAGGCGCCGGGATCACCTCCATGCTCTATACGAAGGGAGTATCAGACGCTTTGCTCCTCTCCTGCGAGCTCACGCGCCAGGCGATCCGCGAGGAGGAATATCCCCTCGCCGCCGAACGCATCGAGGATATGCAAAACGATTGGCTGAACCGGCGCGAAAGGTTGCGGCTGTTGATCGACCACCCGGACATCGACCAGGTCACGCAGATGCTCAAGGGGATTGCCGCTAGCGTGGAGGCTAAGGAACAGGGCGAGGCCCTCTTGCACGCGGCGCTGCTCGACGAGGCGCTGCGCCATCTCTCGCACCGCGACGCGCCCACGCTGTCGAACATCCTCTAAAGCTCCATCCGCCACATGGCCGCCTTTCTTTCCATCTCCTGCGCCGCCTGCCGCGCGCTGAGCCCGCCGCTCAGGAAGCGCTTACAGATGTCCTCAAGCTCGCCAAAGCCGTCCTTCAAAAGGCTGCGCCGTAGGGATTTTGCGCCAAAGTCGAGATGAGCAGTAAGGGGGCGAAGGGCTGCGACGTCGTCCGGCCCGAAGCGCCAGCGGTCGGTGCGCTCCCAATTCACCTCCCACGCCTCCATCTTCGCAAGCACCGCTTCAAGCCCGGCGCGGTCCGCCGGGTCCGCCGTATAGATCTGTGCGCGCAGGGCGTCGCGGTCTTGCTTTCGTTCCTCGTAGCCCTCCTGCCATGTGACGAACTCCAAAGGATCGTTTTGACCGGGGCGCAGGATGTAGCCCGCGAGCACCGGGGGCTGCGTCGCCGTCAACGCTAGAAACCGGATCGCGGCCTCCTTGTTCTTGCTGTTCGGGTTGAGAATGTACACGTCCATCTCGGCGGTCACGGCCTGCGGCGCCCCCTCAAACGCAGCGGGCCAGGGAAAAATCGCGCCCGGCCGTTGGATCTCCTCTTGCGAATGCAGCGCAAGGTCGTATCGCGTGTCGAGCAGCGCGTTCTGCTGATAGAGCAAATCGTCGCCGCAGCCCTGCAGCTCCTGTGGCTCGGGCAGGCCAGCGATGGCCTCGAGCAGGGAGATAAACGCCGGCGTGTCAAAGCGGACGCTCTCGCCTCGCGCCTCCGCGGCCGATACGTACTGATGCAAGGCCATCTGCAGCGCCAACGTCGCGTAATCCGCCTCGTCAATGGCGCTCAGGTTGATCGCATAGTCGAGCACGTAATCCTCGTGCTCGCCGCCGTACAGCTCTCGCCAGCGCGTTACCATCTCCACGTATTCGAGCACGGTCCGCGGCGGGCCGTCGAAGCCAAACTGCGATAGCAGCGCCTCGTTTGCCCGCATCAGGTCAAGCCGCACCGCGTAGGGCACCGCGTAGGGTACGCCCTCACGGGCGAGATATGCCTGCGCGCTCTCGTACATCAGGGCCGTCGCTTCGCGCAGGGCCGGGGTATCCAACGGTTCGGCAAAGCCCTGGTCGATCAGCGCGCTTACGTCGTGCATCCCCCCCAGCCGGAAGATATCGACCGCGTCTTCGCCGCTTCGCACGGCCTGCGCGATTTCCTCCGCGGTGTAGGGGGTCCATGTGCTGACGACCGGTATGTCGGGATAGGCCCGCGTAAACGCGGCCTCCGCCTCCTTCCCGCCGTTCGTGCCCGAGATGCGCAGCGGGGTCTTGCACGCGTCCTCCGGCGCGGTGCTGCGCACGCTCAAGCACGTCCACTTCGAAAGCAGCACAAAACCATCCGGCGCTAAAAACGCTACGTCATCTACGCTAGGCGCATATACGTCAGGCAAGTAATTGACCGTCGTGAGCGCGCCGTCCTCCCCCACCAGCATCACCTGTCCCTCGCTGTAGACGTAGACCGCGTCGCCCGCGGGATCATATACCGCCGCGCATACGCGGCTGAGGGGCAGGTCGCACAGCGTGCGCAGCACGTTCCCCTCTTCGTCCAGCACGCACACGCGCGGATCGCTTTGGACGCTCATCGCCAGCGTCGCGAGCAGCTCTCCATCCCGATAGGCGCACAGGCTCGAAAGCGCAGGCACGTCGAGCACGCGCACAGCGCCGTCCGAGAGGGAGAGGCTGACCCATTGCTTGCCCGATTCGCTCAGCGCATAGAGCATATCGCCGGTCACGACGGGCATTTTCAGCGTCATGATGCCCGCCTGGCGCAGCGCGCTAAAGTCCGGCGTCAGAAAGGGCGTAAACCCCTCCTCTTCCCAGCGCCAGACGGTATCGTCGGGCACGGAGATCATGTACAGCCGCTCGCCGTCTCCAGCGAGCGTGGGCGTGAAGGGATCGTTCAGCAGCCCGCCGGTTTCCATAACCGGCTGGGGCTGCGCCTCCCCGGGCGCGAGACGGTAGAGCGTATGCTCGAATCCCGACTCGAGGATGTAGAGGATGCCGTCCACCGCCTCGACGCTGATTGCTTCCGGGCTGGTGGTCACATCGCCGTCTCGCTGCGTCTGGTCAAAGTACACAGCATCCTGCGCCGCGCCAGCCGAAACCGCCGCAGCGAGCAGCAGCACGATCAAAATGATAAGCCCTCCGCGCTTCATACGCGCCTCCTTCCGGCCTGCCGCGCGGGCAGGCCGTCTGTTTTCTATATTATAAAGACGCCGGAAGGGTGGGCAAGGTTCCCAGAAATGGAAAAGTCGACAGCATTTTTCGCGCATGCTTTAGAATGCAAGCTGACGGTCTCGTGATGGTTTCTCGCAAAATTAAAATATAAAAAGTCCCCCTGCGCGAGGGACTTTGGATGGAGGCTCGGCGCGCATCTATGGCTTGAGCACGACCTTGATGCAGCCCTCCTGCTTTTTGTCAAAGACTTCGTACCCCCTCACGCCCTCGTCCAGGCGCAGGCGGTGGGTGATGATGTCGGTTGCGTCGAATTTACCCTCCCGGATCAGCTTCAAAATGGGCTCCACATAGCGTTGGGCCGGGCATTGGCCCATCTTCAGCGTCACATTCCTGGAAAAGAAATTGCCAAGCGGAAAAAGGTTGTAGCGTCCGCCGTATACCCCGATCATGACCACGGTGCCGCACTTGCGCACCGCCTCGCTGCTCATCTCGATAGCCGCCTTGCTGCCGCCCTGGAGCTTGAGCGCGGTCTCCACCTTTTCCATCGCAGACATTTTGCCGTCCATGCCGACGCAGTCGATGACTACGTCGGCGCCGCCGTGGGTCAGCTCCTTGAGGTAAAGGCCGGTGTTGTCGTGCTCCTCGAAATTTACAGTCTCCACGCCGGGGTAAGAGGCGGCATGCTTCAGGCGGTAGCCGACGTTATCTACGGCGATGACCCGCCTGGCCCCCTCGTAGAGGGCCCACTTCATGCTCAGCAGGCCGACCGGTCCGCATCCCAAGACGATCACCGTGTCCCCGCGCTTCACGCCGCCCTGCTCCACGCCCCAGCGGGATGTGGGCAGGATATCGGTGGTGAAGAGAACCTGCTCGTCGGTGAGTTCCTCCGGCACCTTCACCGGGCCTACATTGGCGTAAGGCACCCGCAGGTACTCGGCCTGGCCCCCGGCGTAATCTCCAAAGTTTTTAGAGTAGCCAAGCAGTCCTCCGGCCTCCCCGTTGGGGTTGGAATGGTCGCACTGGGAAAACTCTCCCGCGTCACAAAAGACGCAGTGACCGCAGGCTACGGGAAAGGGGATCACCACCCGGTCGCCCTTTTTCACCTTCTTTACGCCTTTGCCGCATTCCTCCACGATGCCCATGGTTTCATGGCCCATCACGTAGCCTGGATACATGCCCGTCACCGTGCCGTGGATGAGATGTAGGTCGGAACCGCAGATGGCCGTGGAGGTCACCTTGACGATCACGTCGTCGTCGCGCTCCAGCTTTGGGTCCCGCACCTCCTTCACCGCTACGTTGCGGACGCCCTCAAAAACGACTGCTTTCATACGCCGCCCTCCTCGCATTTTTCTTATGCTTTACAAAGAGCAGGCGTCCTATGCTTTCCCAGTGCCCTAAAGGCGGTTTCATGATCGCCCAGCTTGCGCGCCCGCCCGTCAAATACCCCGCTTATAGAGGATGAAGGAGTACACGCAGGGCACTGCGGCGAGCACGAGCAGCAGCGCAAGCCCGATCCACGCAAAGGCCGGTAATGCAAGCGCGAATACGATCATCCCCAGCCCGCCTGCGACGAAGCATACGCCCGCCGCGCGGTGGGTACGCCGCCAGTTCTCTTCGCTGTGCAGCGTCCACGGCAAGCGGATGCCCGCCGTGTAGCTGCTGCGCGTCTTGGGCATATAGTTGCCCATGATCATGATGAGCAAGCCGACGATCGCGGGCACCAGCGTGCCCACAGGCACCTCCCAGCCCAGCCCAGCCAGCAGCGTCATGGGCACGACCAGCAGGCAAACGGACGGCAGGGTCCACTTCCCGATCAACACGATGGCCCGGGCGATGTTCTTGCGTTTGGGGTCGTTGTCGAGCGCCAGGTGGGCCGCCGCGTTCAAGACCGCCATCAAAAGCGGCAGGCCGAATCCAGCGAACGCCTTGTGCGACCAGCCGTCCACCTCGCCCGCAAAGTTCCAGTGCGTCGGCACCTGCTCGGGCAGCCGGCCGTACACGCAAAGCGTCAGCGCGATGGGCAAAAGGCACAGCGCGGTGGTCCACAGCAACGTACGGTCAATCTTTTTCTTCATGCGCGTCGCCTCCCATGAACTGCGATATCCAAAGCATCAGCTCTTCAAAGACCGATGTATTGAGCTCATAAAACACGTAATTCTTCTGCTTCGTCTCAAAAACGAGCCCCGCCTTTTTGAGCTGCGACAGATGATAGGAGATGGTCGCCCCCGTCATATCGAAATGCTGTCCGATCTCGCCTGCGCTCATGCGTCCGCCCCGCAGCATCGTCAGGATTTCGCGCCGCACGGGATCGGAGAGCGCCTTAAACGTATCGGGAAAGGCCATGGCGCCGCACCTCCTCGTTCAGAAAATTAGAGCGTTCTCTAAATACCAGTGTAACAAGGAAGCGCCGCCTTGTCAAGCGGCGCCCGGCAAGCCGTCCGTCTGTTGAGATCAGGAACGGCGTTTCAGATAGTCCCTTCTGCAAGGGATACGGCGGACAAGTCCTTCGCCGTCACCACGAGCGAAAGGTCCTTTGCTACGGCGATTTGCGTCGCGGCGCCCGTATCCTCCAGCAGCGCCTGATCGACCATCCATTCGCTAGCCGTCACCCAGACATCGCCGGACTCGTCGTACCAATCGATGACGGGCGCGTTCTTGGCGATTAGCACGCCTGATTGGGCGAGTAAAAGGTTCTCCTGAATCTTCTGCGCCCGTACGTCCGCCTCTGCCGCCGTCATGGTCCCCCAGGCGACGTCCTGGGCCAGATCCGTCAGCTCATCCGCGGCGGCATGCGCATACTCCTCCGCCGAATAAAACAGGGGCTCGCTCACCGCCAGGCTCACGAAGACCGGGTCCGGCTCGCCCTGCTCGTCGTAGCTGAAGACCACCGGGCCTGCGTAGGCGCTGCTCGCGCCCGTATCGCCCGCCGGCTGGGCAAGGGCCATGTTCGCGGTGCGCGCGTCATACTCCGCCTGCGTGCAGACGCGGATGTCCGTCGCCGTTCCGTTACGGATCAGCCGCAGGTCGATCGCGCCCTGCGGGCTGGAGAAGCCTACGCCGTTTTCGGCGTCGTAGAAGGACCGCACGGTGCTGCCCTTATAGATATAGCTATCCTGCTGCGCGTCGTAAGCGACCCCAAAGGCTTCCCACGGCTCGGCCCCCGTGGTAACCACAGCTACCTGCTGCGCATACTGAGCAGGCGCGTACGACAGGCTCGTCGCTGCGAGCGCGCCGGTCATGGTGAGCGCCATCAGCGCGCAGGCGGCGAACGCCGCGAGCGTAGGACGCCGCCATTTCATGATCGATTTGACGCGCTCCTCCACCGCGCGCCGCCCGAAGGAAACGCAAAGCGGACCCTCCGCGCGGCTACGCTCGGCCAGGGCGATGAGCGAGAGCGCGTAGCCGCGTCGCCCGTCGCTCCCGCGTGCGCACAGCACCCGCTCGTCGCAGCAAAGCTCTATATCCCGCTGGCAAAGCGCGAACATCACCCAGACCAACGGATTGAACCAGTGCACGCATAGCGCGAAGAGCACGAGCAATTTTTTGAGCACGTCGCGGCTGCGGACGTGGCAAAGCTCGTGCGTGAGCGCGTCGCGTAAGGCCGCCTCGTCCAACGCGCTGCCGCTGGGCAGCACGATGCGCGGGCGCAGGACGCCATACGTCAGGGGCGTGCGAATGCGGTCGCTCTCGTACAGCGCAACGCCCTGTACCCGCCTGCCGAGCGGCAGCGCCATAGAAAGCACCCTTCGGCAGCGCGCGTAATCGCGCGCAAAAAGACAGACGAACGATAAAAGACCCAACGCGTACAGAGCCCCTACGCCGCCGCCCGCAGCAAAATCACGCAGCCATGTGACGAACTGCGCCGCGCCCAGTTCAGCCGATGCGGCTGTTTCAAAGCCCGCGGCCTCTACCTGCGTCACCACGCGCACCATCGGGGCGGTCTGCAGCGGCCGCTCCAGCACGGGCAGGGAAAAGGGCGCCAACAGCCGCAACACGCATAGCCCCCACAGCAGCATGAAGGCGCGCTTGGGCAGGCGGTGCAGAAGCACTGCGCGCAAAAGCAGCGTAAGGACGATCATCAGCCCGCCGCCCACGCTCATGCGAAGAATCGTCATCTCTTCTCACTCCAATTCATCCACGAGCTTTTTCAGGTGATCGATTTCCGTCCGACTCAGCCTGCCAGGGCGCAGCATAGCTGCAAAAAATGCCTCGGACGACCCGTCGAACATCTTGTCGATCAGTTCGTCCGTCTCCTGGCGCTGCACCTCCTCGCGCCCGATCAGCGCATGGCAAAGAAAGCCCGGCTCACGCCGCTCGATCGCGCCCTTCTCGACGCACTTTTTGATGACCGTGTACGTGGTATTGCGGTTCCAGCCGATTTCATCGGCCAAAAGCTTCGCGATCTGCCCCGCGCTGAGGTCGCCCTCGCGCCAAAGCGGCTCCATGACCTTTCGCTCTGAATCAAACAGCTTGACGGGCATTGAGCGCCCCTCCTCTTCGCCTATTCCGAATTGACTATTGAGATAGTATATCCTATCACGGCAGGGCTAGGCTGTCAAGGCAAAAAAAGCGCCGGCTGCTCGGCCGGCACAGGTTATCTTTTTCGCAGCGCTGCGAACAGCGCCGTCGCGGCGCCCGCAAGCGTCAGCGCCAGGCCGGCCAGGAAGTTCATGCTGTAATGACCGGCCTGTTCGATCACGTCGAATTCAAAGTTCCAAAAAAGCCGCAGATCGATGGGATCGCCCATGAGCACAAACTCAACCCACGGGTTCATGCAGGCGACGAGGACGCCCAATAGCACGAGCGCCACCGCCGCCTTCATCCCTCGGCGCGCGCGCGTGCGCAGCGCGCCCACGCCAATCCAGCAAAGCGCCGCCGGGAAAGCGGCGATGGGCAACGCGTAACGCATGCGCCATGCGCCGCCCGTAAGCCGCTCGCAGAAGTAAAGCAGCGCATAGATGCATACCGTCACGCTGAGCGCCGGAACGACCAACCGCTCGCTTCGCAAGAGCCAAGGGAGATTTGTCACGGAAAAGGCCGTCAGGATCGAAAACAGAACGACAGGAAACCAGGTAAGCGACCGATTGATCGCAAGGTCGCAGATAAAGCATACCAGCAGCGCGATCCCGTACGCGCCGAGCAAGGCCAGACGAGCCCTGCGCAGCCCTTTCAATTCCTTTTTTGGCATATAGGCTCCTTATCACCCGAGGGGTTTATTTATTCTATTATACCACAGATATGAAAATTAAAAAAGCGGATGCACTCCCCAAGCGCCGCGTAGATTGGGCACTTTATTTTCACGTCTAAACCAAAACTAAATTTTTCTTTGGCATACTAGGGTTCACAAAAACAATACTCGTGCGGAGGTGAACGGTTTCAATGCGCACCATCAAACGCGCCTTACTCTATCTCGTAAGAGTAAGAGCCAAAACAATGGTTCTGTTCTTCATACTCCTATGTTTGGCAGCATGCGTGCTTAGTTGCCTGTCTATCTATGGAGCGGCCGTAGAGGTCAACGGTTCGCTGCAGCAGACCGTAGGTAACACATTTACGTTGGATATCGACTTTTATGCCGATCCGGCCAACTGGGAAACTGTAGCGGATGATTACGGCGGCTACAGCAGCGAATACAGGGGACCCGCCATTACCTTCGATTTGATTCACTCGATTCGTGCGATGGACGGAGTAACCGCTTACAGCTACCGGGATGTCGGTTCGGCGGACATCCTAACCGCTCAAGGCAAGCCTGCCGACATTCTCGTCCCGGACAACGCCATAAGTCAAAAAATAGGCAAGGAGGACAACAACCACCAAACAGTATATGGTTTGGGGGACTCCTCTTACGATCCCAATTTTTATGATGGCACTTTCAAGCTTGTCGAAGGGCGGCATATTGGTTCTGAAGATAGAGCGGTTTGTCTAGTTAGCGCCGACTTCGCCATCCTGAACGACATTGTCCTGGGGGATATAATCTGGCTTACGCCGTCATCCGCCGATGTGGAATACAGTAATATCAGTGCGCAAGATATGCAGGCAAGCAAGGTAGCGGCAACCGTTATAGGGATTTTCAGCATCGAAGCTGAGCCAGCTGATCCCAGCGCCGTTACCAAATGGAGCATGGCCGAGAACCTCGTGTTTGCAGATTACAGCTCTGTAAAATCTCTTTACACCTGGTGGAGCGGCGGGAGTGGGGGCGGCGAGATATTTAGCCCCGTCACCTTTTACGTACAGGACGCTGAACAGCTTGACGCGCTCATGGAGCGGATAAAGCGAACGCTGGACATAGACTGGCACTGTTTTTATCTCGAAAGGCGCAACGATGCCTACGTCAGCTTCTCGAACTCCCTTGCATCGCTCAAGCAAATCTCTGGTGTTCTCGTTTTCATTGGTATTGTAGCCAGTCTGCTGATTTTGACGCTGGTACTGATGATCCGCACCAGGGCCAGGACACGGGAGATAGGCCTTTATCTTTCGGCGGGGGTGTGCAAAGGCAATGTATGGGGGCAACTCGCTATGGAATCTTGCTGGCTCACTCCGCCGGCGGTAGCGCTCGCCTGCTTTGCGAGTCGCTCACTCGCCGGGTATCTGGGGAACCTGCTTCTTCCTAACACAACAGCCGGGACACAAACCGTCGGGGAATTGTACGCCAACAGCTTTGGGGTCATCATGCAAACGCCCGCCATCGGCCATTTGGATGTGGGCGTCACGCTTTCAGGGGCGGCAACCGTGGGTTTCGTCTTCCTCTGTGTTACTTTAGTGGCTGTAACATTAGCAGCCACCCCCGTACTGCGAATGAAGCCGAAACAGGTGTTGTCTATGCTGAGCTAGGAGGGTGAGATATGAATGGTTTTATGCGCGCAGGTTTATATGTCTTTCGTAAAAAGCATCGCAGTGTACTGATGATTTTACTGTTGGTTGTCATAACCGCGACGTTGCTCTCCTGTGTCTCCCTCTTTGCAGGCATCCAAACCGCCATTGAGCAAACAAAGCAGCGCACACAGGCGCGGCTCATCATCTCGGGGGGGCCTTTTTCGGCAGAACAACAGGACGTCATCGCCCGCCTTGACGGCGTAAAGACCGTAAATGCGACCGCCAGCTGCATGGCCCGATATTTGCATCCAACCGGCGCGCCGCTGCACACTGTATCCCTCGGCGGCGCAACGGTGTCCGGCTACGAGCACTGCGGCATCCTGCGGGGAAACTCGTCTTCCTCCCTGGACGCGTATTTTCAAAATGGAAAATTCACCCTTGTAGAAGGCCGGCACACCACTGAGACCGATCAGTATGCTGCGCTGATTCATCAATCCTTTGCCAGCGAAAATGGGTTGAATCCCGGCGATTATCTTTTATTGGCGTCTGCGGATGCCGCCGGAACAGGCGCCACCCAATTGGAAATAGTCGGTATATTTGATCAGAATGAAGCACAGCCCGGCGGACTGCTGATGAGCCACCAGCTATATGAAAATATGGTATTTGCGGATCTAAATGCTTTCCATCAAATCATGAACGGCGTACAAAGTACGATCCATGAAAAGCTGACCGTTTCCGTGCAAAACCCCTCGACCCTAGATGCCATCGTTGAGGCGATACGCAACTGCGACTCTGTGCAGATTGCCGAGCAATGGATGTTCGAAAAAGAAGACGCGCTGTACCGGCAGACCATCGCTCCGTTAGAGCAGGGAAAGGGCCTCATGTTCGCATTGGTCTGGGGCATCGGCGGTGTTAGTCTGGCGGCTCTGACGCTGCTGCTCGCTTTGAATGTACGGGGGCGGGCACAGGAAACAGCGGTATTACGCGCCATGGGGATACCCTGCCGCGGCATTCTGGGTCAAATGATATTGGAAAACCTGCTGCTCTTCCTCTCATGCCTTCCACTCGCAATTGCCGGGGCAATGGCTATACTGGCATTATTCAGGCGGCGTTTGGCGCCCGGCGCTGACGGTCTCATCCCCCTGGGCATTACGGCGTTCCAATCTATCTTTGCAGCGGTGGCCGTCCTATGGGTCATCATCGTCGCGACTACCCTGGCTTTTCTCCCAGCATTACGGCAAAACCCAAAAAATCAGTTGTTGCAGACAAAATAGGAGGCTATCCATGAACAAGATGACGATGGAGATTCGTGCCCTTTGCTACGCTTACACACCCAATTTGCATCTTTTGCGAGATATCAGCTATGTGTTTGAAGGAGGAAAAGCATACGCCATTCTGGGGCCATCTGGCTGCGGGAAAACCACCCTGCTGTCGCTTCTGGGCGGATTGGATTCCCCCACCGACGGAACGATTTTAGTGAACGGTGAAGATATCGCCAAAAAGGGGTTGGCCTATCACCGGCAAAAACGCATTTCGTTTGTGTTTCAAAACTACAACCTCATCGACTATCTCACTCCGATGGAAAATGTGCAGCTTACCTCATCTGTGCCGCCTCTACCGGTTTTAGAAAAGGTGGGTCTGGACAAAGACATGTGCAGACGAAGCGTACTCAAGCTCTCAGGCGGTCAACAACAAAGGGTGGCCATCGCCAGAGCCCTCGCCTCCGATTCCGGTATTCTGCTGGCGGATGAACCCACTGGTAATCTGGACGCAGACACGTCCCAAGGCGTTATCGATCTTCTATTGGATAGCGCCCATGGAGACAGCGCCAAATGCGTCATCGTCGTTACCCATTCCACAGATCTGGCCGACCGGATGGATGTCCGGCTCTGCCTACGGAATGGAAAACTCGAAAATATCGCCTAACCACCTAAATAAAGAAAAGGGGACAAGACCATGAGACAAAATAAGATTCTGACGCTCGTTTTCGCCCTTATCCTGATGTTGTCCGTAGCCGGCTGCGACGGAATGAACAACGGCATCCGTGGCATTGAACCTGTCGGTTCTCCCGTTTTAACAAGCCCGCAACCCGATGAAAGTGAAATTGCTGGAATCATTGGTCCGGGTGGTGTGGGTGTAGCACCGGCGTCAGAGGAAGAGGACGACGGCACGATGTCCTACGGCGCACTCCGTCTGCGGGTGGAAGACGACCGGTTCGAATTCTCTACCGACGGCGGTCAGACCTGGCGCAACGATTGGGAGAAAGGCTTGCCCGACGGTTACAGCTACAGGATAGAAGGCGATACGCTGGAGGTCAATACCGACGACGGATGCGCCACCATGACGAAATAGTCATTACAGGCTGGAAAAATGCTTGCCTCCTGCGAAAACAATGGATAGGGACTAGCTGTCACGCTGACAGCTTGGTACAATAGAGAAAATAGGGGGTGAGGACAGATGGCTAACATTCTGATTATGGAAGACGACAGGTCTATCGCAAAAATATTGACTGAACTGTTCACAGACGCCGGGTATCATTCCGAGGTAGCGCCAGATGGCGAAAAAGGCGTAGAGCTGTTTCATTCAGGCCATTGGGATATCATTTTGCTCGATATCATGATGCCTAAGCTTAACGGTTATCGCGTATGTGAGATCATCCGGGCGGAATCCAATATCCCAATCATTATGCTGACGGCTCTGGATAGTGAAGACGCCCAATTGAAAGGTTTTCAAATGAAAGCCGACGATTATATCACTAAGCCTTTCTCGGTTAAGGTGCTGCTGGTAAGGGTTGAGGCTGTTTTGCGGCGTATCTCCGAAAAGGCAGCGGAACATGAGGAACGGTTAGGGCATGGTGGCATTGTCCTCTATCCCGGTCGCTTCCAGACATATGTGGATGGCAAGGCCGTGGCCCTTACCCGTGTGGAGTTCCAACTGCTGGAAGCATTGCTTCGGGGCAGAGGCCGCGTGCTTACAAGGGAAATCCTGCTCGAGCAAGTGTGGGGCTATGATTACGATGGTTATGAAAAGGCGGTAAACATCCACATCATGAACCTGCGCAGAAAGCTTCAGACAGATTGCATTGAAACCATACGAGGGGTAGGATACAAAATTGGTTGAGTGGATTGGAAAAAGCCTTTTCGCCAAGTTGTTTATGGCTATTCTGTTGGCGGCGAGCCTTCTGTCCCTGGCCATCTATGGCATCGTTATGCTGTACTTGCCGAGCAGCTATAGCTGGCAGGAAAGCATGCGATTTGAAGAACGTTTGAATCAGCTTGCCCGCCTGCTGGAAGACCGCCCCCTGGAAGAGGTTCAGGCTGATCTCGATTTATTCGCCGTGGCCAACAAGGCTACCGTATTTATCGCCCAAAGCGATAGTACAGATGCCGTATTGGCACAAGCAGATTTCAATGACATTACCTACACCATTGATGATAGCAGCGCGGTTGCAGCCTCCTCCGCCGACAAAGACGCGGGGCCTTACGCTTATGTTTTTGTGCAGAATCTTAAAATGCAGAGCTATGATGCCCCCGTGCAATTGTACGGAGAATTAACGGTTGATGCGGCGTCTGAAATATTCGGCAATCTGGCGGGGCTTCTGCCCTGGGTGGCCATATTAGCGGTTACTGTCTCCATTGTCTGTGCGGCGGTCATCAGTCAAAATTTCACCTCGCCGATCCGCCACATCAGCGACGTCTCAAAGAAGCTGGCCGCGCTTGATCTGACCCCGCGATGCGCGGTGAATCGCTCGGATGAGGTTGGCCTACTTGCCTCCGGCATCGATCGCATGGCCGAAAATCTGGAGATAACAATGTCGGAGCTAAAAGAATCCAACGCCCAGCTTCAGCGCGCTATAGATCATCAGCGAGACTTTTTTTCTGCGGTGTCGCATGAGCTTAAAACGCCTATCACGGTTTTGCGTGGGCAACTTGAAAGCATGATCTTTGGCATCGGCGCTTATAAAGATGTAAAAACGTCCCTTCCTGAGAGTTTAGAGACCGTGAGCGGGATGCAGGATTTGGTGGCGCAAATCCTTACCATCTCAAAACTGCATACGGCGGGATATGAATTGCATATAACGACAGAAGATATAGGCTCGCTCCTGAAAAAATGCGTTGAAGAGCATCGCCCTCTTGCCTCCGCAAAAGATATCGACTTACAAATTGACATTAAACCCGGCATTCAATGGCCGGTGGATGCCGTCTACTTCCCCAAGGCTATATCAAATGTACTGAATAATGCAATCCGTTATTCGCCCGAAAACGCGACCGTTTTCGTCACGCTGACCCCCGCAGTGTTGACCATTCGAAATACCGGCGTCACGCTGGAGGCGCCCGATAAGGCTTTTGACGCTTTTCACCGGGAAGAGGTATCCGGCAACAGGGAAACCGGGGGGAGCGGACTGGGCCTATATATGGTGAAAACCATCCTCGAACGGCACAAAATGTCTTATCTTATCCGAAACGATGAAAATGCCGTGGTATTTGAAATGCGCTATTTATGATGTCTCCATGTGGTTTAGCGGGGCGGGCAGGACGGTTCCCGTCTCTGCGGATTTGGGCTGATAAAAGGAGTTGGGGCAGCTCATTTTCCCTATAAACGCATGAACGCCGCCAAAATCCTTAAACGATTTTGGCGGCGTTCCTTGTGGCAATCAAAACAGCTTGTAATCAGCGTATTCCCCAAGGCGCGGCGCAGCGGGTCATACCGCCCGCTCCACCGGCTTCATTTTTGTAAAGATCATGCGCCCGGCCGCCGTCTGCAGCACCGTCGTCACCACGACGCTGAGCGTCTCCCCCACGTATCGCCTCGCGTTGTCCACGACGATCATCGTGCCGTCCTCCAGGTAGCCTACACCCTGGCCCGGCTCCTTGCCCTCGCGCACGATCTGCACCGTCATCTCCTCGCCCGGCAGCACCACGGGCTTGACCGCGTTAGCCAGCTCGTTGATGTTGAGCACGCGCACGCCCGTCACCGCCGCCACCTTGTTGAGATTGTAGTCGTTCGTCATCACGATGCCGCCCGTCTGCTGGGCGAGCTTGAGCAGCTTGACGTCCACCTCTTCCACGTCCTCAAAATCCGCCTCGCTGACCTCCACGCGCAGGCCGGGCTCCTTTTGCATACGCGAGAGCACGTCCAGTCCGCGCCTGCCGCGATTTCGCCGAAGCGCATCCCCCGAATCCGCGATGTGTCTGAGCTCCGCCAGCACGAACTGCGGCACCACCAGCGTTCCCTCCAAAAAGCCCGTCTTGCAGATGTCGTAAATGCGCCCGTCGATGATGACGCTCGTATCCAGGATCTTCGGTGCAATGCCTTCCCCCGCATCTCGCTCCGCAAGCTTGTCCTGCTTTTTGCCGAGCAAATTACAGGCCGGCCACTCCTTATAGCGCCGCGCGCCGACCGATGCGCCAAGATACCCCATCACGATGTAGACCACCACGGTCAGCGCGGTGAAAAATTCCTTTGGCTGCAGCGAGCGGAAGAGCTGCGTCGTCAGCAATGCGATGATGAGGCCCGCGATCAATCCCGCCACGCTGGTCAGTACCTGCTGCGCGGGCGCGCCCTCCAGCGCGCGCTCGGCGCGCTGCACGTTTGCCTGCACAAAGCGCAGGATCATACCCGAAAAAATGCCGCACAGGCCGCCGCACAGGGTACATAACACCACGTATAGCGCCAGCCTCGCGCCGGTATGCGGCATGCCCACGACGCCGTCCGCCGCCAGCATTTCCCACGCACCGAGCAAAACCGCCGCGATGCCCGCGCCCATTAGGGCGCCCACGGCGATGCACACAGCGCACAGCCATCGCTGTATGTTCCTTTTTTTCACCCAATCCCCCCGCTTTCCGTTCTGCCGGGCGGCGGCCGCGCCGTCCGTATCGTCAGTCAGGCTACCCCTAGGATAACCCACGCCCATCGCCTTATACGCTCACCCGATAAGGATCGCGATCGCCTCCGAAATCGTATCCACGCCGTAGACTTTCATGCCGTCCGGCACGCGGGTGCGGCGCATGTTTTCACGCGGTACCACGCATGTCGTGAAGCCCAGGCGCATGCACTCGGCCAAGCGACGTTCCATCTGCCCGACCGCGCGGATCTCGCCCGCCAGGCCGACCTCGCCCATCACCGCCCAATCGGCGGGCACGGGCGCATTCCGCACGCTCGAGGCGACCGCAGCGCACAGCGGCAAGTCCGCCGCCGGCTCCGTCAGCTCCAGGCCGCCCGCCACGTTCACATATACGTCCTGGTTGTAGAGCGGTATGCCCGCCCTTTTTTCCAAAACCGCCAGCAACAGCGCCAGCCTACCCGTGTCAAAGCCGTTTGTCGTGCGGCGCGGGCTGCCAAAAGGCGTCTGCGCCACGAGCGCCTGTACATCCACGAGCATGGGCCGCGTGCCCTCGATGCCGCAGAGCACCGCCGAGCCCGCCGCCCCCCTGGCCCGCGCGGAGAGCAGCATCTCCGAGGGGTTCTCCACCTGGGTCATGCCGCTCTCGTGCATCTGAAAGAGGCCCAGTTCGTTGACCGAGCCAAAACGGTTTTTCACCGCCCGGAGGATTCGGTACTCATGCTGGCGGTCGCCCTCAAAATAAAGCACCACGTCCACCATGTGCTCCAGCACGCGCGGGCCTGCGATGGCGCCCTCCTTCGTCACATGCCCTACGAGGAACACCGCGCATCCCGACGTCTTCGCCATGCGCATGAGCAGCGCCGTGCTCTCGCGCACCTGCGATACGCTGCCCGGCGCAGAGGCCATGTCGGGCTTGTACATGGTCTGTATCGAGTCCACGACCATATAGTCCGGGCCAAGCTCCGTCCAACGGGCCTCCGCCGCGTCGAGCGCATTCTCCGCGAGGATAAACAGGTTTTCCGATGTAACGCCCAGCCTGCGCGCGCGCATCTTGATCTGCCGGGCCGATTCCTCGCCCGAGATGTACAGCACCCGCGCCCCGTCCTTGGCCAGGTGTGCGCACGCCTGCAGCAGCAGCGTCGACTTGCCGATCCCCGGGTCCCCGCCCACCAGCACGAGCGAGCCCTCGACGATGCCGCCGCCCAAGACGCGGTCGAGCTCGCCGATGCCCGTCGACGCGCGCTGCTGCGCCTCGTCGGGGATCTCGCTCAGGCGCATCGCCTGCTCGCCCGTGCCGGGCCGTTGCTTGTTCGGCTTTGCGCTAGGCTGCGCCGCCGCCGTCAGGCCTGGCGCCTGCTCCTCCAGGGTGTTCCAAGCGCCGCAGTCCGGGCACTTGCCCATCCACTTTCCCGTCTCGTATCCGCACGCCGTGCACTGGTAAACCGTCTTTGCCTTAGCCATCTGTTTTCCTCTCGTATCTCTCGTATTTGATGAAACCTTTGGGTTTCGTATTTCGTCTTATTAATGAAATTTGCGCCGGAGGGCGCCGCCCCCGGCCGTTTGTCGCGCGACGGGATTATTATACCATATGCCGCGGCTTCGCGCCATGTCAAAGGCGCTCGGATGCTGTCGAATCGCCCGCCAATCGTTCGCGCTGCAAATACCTTTTTTCTACAATTTCGGCGTGAATTCCCAGGGTTTTTACGCGCATTTATCGTTGCGCGGCGGCAGATGGGCGCTTATAATGAGAGTATATACGGGAAAAGAGACGAAAATATGACGAATCTGCGGCGCCTTTGGGAAGGCGCTGTTTACGATACGGATCGGAGGATCACATGAACCGCAGGCAGGATCGCTTCCACAACCCTTACCAGAACTTTTCCACAAATTATGCTGGAAAACACAAGGCCGTCTCCGCCTCCTACGAGATGTTTACGCCGCCCCGCCGCAATTGGAAGCCCCTCCTCGCCGTATTGATCCTGCTCGCGTTGCTGATCGGCGGCGGCTTCGGCTACAGCGTGATCGAAAGCCGGCTCGTCTTCGTCAATGAGGTCACCGTCCCCATCCCCAACCTGCCCAAGGCCTTTGAAGGATACACCATTTTGCACATTTCAGACCTGTACGGCGCCCGGTTTGGGGAAAAGCAGCGGCGTATCGCCGATGCGCTCGAGGGGAAGAGCTACAGCGTCGTATGCATCACGGGCGACATGCTGGGCCCAACCGAGGATCCCCAGCCGTTTTACGAGCTGCTCACCGCCCTGGGTGAAAAACGGCCCGTGCTCTTTATCACCGGAGAGAACGACCCGGATCCCTTCGAGGGGGAACAATCCCTCGCCGACAACGTGCTCGCCCCCTTTATCCTGGGCGCGCAGCAACGCAGCGCCATCTATCTGGACGCGCCCTACTGCGTGGAACTCGGCGGGGAGCGTCTGTGGTTCGCGCCCGATTCGGCGCTCAGCCTCGACCTGGATGCGGCGGAGCAGACCTACAGGGCGCAGGGCAGCCGGGCTACCGGCGCCGTACAAAAGAAGGTCATCGACTATCAGCTCGGCCGCATCGATCGAATTCGCCAGGCGCGCGAAACGATGCAATCGGGCGACACCTACGTGGCGCTCTCGCACATGCCGCTCAAGCAAAGCTTCGTGCGCGGCATGACGACCACTCGCACAGACCCCCAGCAGACGACGCTCATCGGCATGATCGACCTCGTCCTCGCCGGGCATTACAACGGCGGCCAGGTACGCCTCCCTTTTGCAGGCCCGCTCTACGTGTCCGGCTATGGCCTCTTCCCCGGTGAAGGCGTCGTCGAAGGGCTCGTCACCTCCGGCACGCTGCCCCAGCACATCAGCCCGGGCCTGGGCGTAAAGCCCGATACGCTGCTCCCCATGCGCCTGTTTAATCCGCCCACGATGACGCTCGTAAAGCTTACGGCGTCGCTGTAGCGCCGCTACATGCATCCCCAGCAAAGTCGCATATTCGTCAACGATCTGCGCCATGGTTTCGCCATGGCGTTTTTTATGTCTTGACAGATGGGCGCTCATTGAATATCATGTGATATATATCATGTGATATTTTATTTGGAGGTGACCTCAATGCCCCCGCGATTAAAGCTCACGCGGGACGCGCTCCTGCATGCGGCCTTTCGGATCGCCCGCATGCAGGGAATCGACGCGGTCACGGCCCGCAGCGTCGCAAGGGAGGCTGGCTGCTCGATTCAGCCCGTCTTCAGCCAATTCGCAACGATGGAGGCGCTGCGTCAGGCGACGTTCGACTACGCCTGCGAGCGGCTCATGGCCGACATCCTGTCCTTTCAGGACGTGCCCGACTATCTCTCGCGCATAAGCCTTTGGGTCGTCCGCCTGGCAAGAAATGAACCGCACCTGTTCCACCTGCTTTACCTGTCGGACAGCTATGCGGACAAGGACCTGTTTACCTACATGATGACCTACCGCAGCAACCGGGTCACGCTCGAGAAGGTTGCGCAGGCGCACGGCCTCGAGCCGGAAGCCTGCGCACAAATCTTTCTGCGCGCGTTCCTGCTCGTCTTTGGCATCGCTGCGATGATCGCCACCAATCACATGTCGTTTTCCGATGAGCAGGTCGCCTCGATGATGAAACAGACGGTCGAGGACATGGCGCGCGGGACCAGAGAACGAAAAGGGAAGGATGGATCCGCATGAAAGAAATCGGTCTGCTGAGGGGTATGGGACTGTGCAGAAGGTATGGACGGATGGGCTTGGCGGCAAGGGAGGCCCTGCAGGCCGCCCGCCTGCGGGAGATGGTCCTGTGGGCGCGCGAGCACAGCCCCTTTTACCGTCTGCTCTATCGGGATATTGGGCCCGACTTCGATCTGAAGGATCTGCCGCCGGTCGACAAAGTGCAGCTGATGGACCGGTTCGACGAGTGGCTATGCGACCCAGACGTCAAATGGGCCGACCTGGAGCGGTTTATGGAAAACCCCGATCATATCGGACGCCGCTTTCGGGGGAAATACCTCGTCTTTACGACCAGCGGGTCGACGGGCAATCCCCTCGTGGTGCTGTACGACGAAACGGCAAACAACGTGATGAGCGCGATGACCGCGCTGCGCAGCTTTGCCCGGCCGGCGGACATGCGCGCCTTCATCCGGCGCGGCGGCAAGACGATCGGCGTGTTTGCCACCGGCGGTTTTTACCTCAGCAATAGCTCCGTCCGCGCACGGCAGCTGTCGATGCCGTGGAAGCGCAATCAGATCGCCGTCACCAGCGCCCTGCTGCCTACCGCGCAAATCGTCTCCGAGCTCAACGCGTTTCAGCCGGCTATGCTGGGCGGCTATCCCTCCAACCTGGAATTGCTCATCGACGAGCAAGCGTCCGGCAGGCTCTGCATCCGGCCCATGATCATCATGACAGGCGGCGAGTATCTGTCGGAAAGCCTTCGCGGGCGTTTGGCGGACGCCTTTCATTGCTATGTGCAGACGTCCTACGCCTGCACCGAAGCGGGCACCCTCGCCTGCGAGTGCGCCGAGCGCCATTTACACGTAAACGACGACTGGGTCCTCCTGGAGCCCGTAGACGCCGCCGGCCGCCCTGTGCCGGACGGCGAGCAGGCCGAAAAGCTCCTCGTCACCAACCTTTTTAACTTTACGCAGCCGTTCATCCGCTATGCGCTTACCGACCGCGTCGTGCTGCACAGGGAGCCTTGCGCCTGCGGCAACCCCGCCCCACGGCTGACCCTCGAAGGGCGTACAGACGACGTCGTGCGCTTTGAGCAGGCGGGGGTGGAGATCCGCATCGCGCCGCTCGCCCTCTACGCGGTGCTCAAGGAAGTGCGCCAGGTCCGCCGCTTCCAGCTCGTTGCCCATCCGGGCAACCGGATCGAGCTGCGGTTGGAGCCCGCCCCCGGTGCCGACCAGGAATCGGCCTTCGCCCAGGCCCAGGCCGCCCTGTCGCCCTTTCTCGCCGCGCACGGGGTATCGGCATACGAAATCCACCTGTCTGATCAGCTGCCCCGTCCGCACCCCGTCAGCGGAAAGTTCAAGCACATCATCGCGCCGGCGGACGCGTGAGCCGCGCGCTCAGCGCTTTTCGCCCCCCAACCTCTTCTCAAATTCCGCCGCAGGCATAGGCCGGGCGAAATAATAGCCCTGCACGGCGTCGCACCCCAGGTCGCGCAGGAAATCGAACTGCGCCTTTGTCTCCACGCCTTCCGCGGTGACCTCCATGTCGAGCGCGCGGGCGAGCCACAGGATGCTCTGGATGACCTTCTCGCCGCGCGCATCCCCGATCTCGTCGACAAAGCTCTTGTCGATCTTGAGCACGTCGATCCGGATGCGCTGGAGCATGGCCATAGACGAATAGCCTGTGCCGAAATCGTCCATGAGCACGCAAAAGCCGCAGGCGTGCAGCCTGCCTATGATCGCGCTGAGGATGTCCATGTTGTCGAACATCGCGCTCTCTGTGATCTCTACCTGCAAAAGCCCGGGCGGGATGCCGTACGCCTCGACGATCTGCGCATAGCCGTCGACGAACGAAGCGTCATACAGATGCAGGCGTGAAAGGTTGACCGAGACAGGCGCCGGCGTCCTCCCCTGACGGATCCACTCCCGCAGCTGCCGGCAAACCAATTCAAACATATACCGGTCGAGCCGGACGATGAATCCGTTTTGCTCGAAGAGCGGAACAAAAGCATCCGGCGGCATGAAGCTTCCATCCGCCTGCCGCCAGCGCACGAGCGCCTCCGCCCCGGTCATGTTCCCATCCATGTCGAACTTCGGCTGGTAAAACGCGATGAACTCGCCGTTTTCCAGCCCGGCCTCCATGCGCTCTTCGATACGCCGGCGGCGGATCTGACGTTGCCTGAGCTCTTCGTCGAAAAAGGCGTATCCCTTTCCTTGGCTTTCCTTGGCCGCCCGGTTGGCCAAGAGCGCGCCGTCCGCCATCTTATCCAGCCCGGTCTCCCGGTCCGTGATCAGGTAAAATCCAAACGTGACCGGCAATAGCGGCAGCTGCTCTCGCTTCGCGTCTTCCTTCAGCGTACAGCGAAGCCCCTCCATCCGCTGGGCGAGCTCCTCCGCACGGCCCTCGTAGAAGAGGATCGCCGCAAACCGGTCCGCCCCCCGGTGGGCAAAGACCTCGCCCGGGCGGATCGTCTTCATCCAGGTACGCCACAAGAGGCGGATCGCGTCGTCCCCCTTGTCGTTGCCGTACAGGTCGTTGATGGTCTTGAAACGGTCAACATCCATCATCACGTATGCTGCGGGCGGGTGCGGCCCGTCCAGCGCCGCCTGTGCCTCCCGCAAGAATCGCTCGTACGAATAACCGCCGGTCACAGGGTCTACATAGGCGATGCGCATCAGCGCGCGCTCCTGCCGTTTATGTGCGGATGCGATGTAAAACAAAAAACCGGCGAAACTCAACGCTACCCCCGTGCACAGCGCGTACGTCATGCGAATCGGGCGCTCAATCCGGTATTCCAGCACGTCCACCGGCACGATGTTGAGAAGCGTCCATCCGTTCACGTTCAGCGGCGCGCAGTACATGTACTTTTCTTCGTCGCTCTTGATCCGCACGTAGCCTGCCTGGGCGCTAGATAGCAACGCCTTCACCCGCAGGATGCTCTGTGCGTTCTCCTGCGGCGCGGCCTCGAGGATGCTAAAGATGTTTCGCTCCGCCCTGTGCGCCTGCGCCCCGACCAAGATTTCGCCCTGCGCATTGATGACATAGGCGTATCCCTTGCCGCCAAAGGACGTCAGCTGGAGCATCTGCTGAAACGTATCGGCCGAGTAGGTCGCAAACAAAACCGCCACGGCACGCCCGTCCCGCAGGACCGGCGTGCTGTAAACGTTGATCTCCTCCCCGCCCGCGACGTCCGCAAGCGTGCCCGATACGCCCGTCTCGCCCTGCATCGCCTCGTGAAAGTAAACCCGCTGCGACAGATCCATGACGAGCCCGTCCGTCGTGCAGGCCACGCCGTCCGGTGTAATGAGACCCATGCGCTTAAACCCATACATGCCGACAAAGCCCTTGAGCTCGTCGACCGCAGCGGACGCGCCGGACTCCCCCCGCATGTTGACGTTCGCGGCGATCTCCTGCAAGAGGCGAAATTCCCCGGCGATTTCGCGTTCGAGCATGTACACGCCCTGCGCCGATACCTCGGCCAGCGTTTCGACCGCCTCCGCCTGCAGGCTGCTGCGCAGCCAGGCTGTGTAGAGCGGCAGCACGACCGCGAGAAGCAAACAGATGGCGAGCGCATAAAGCGCCGGTGCCCGGAAGCCAGCGTTTTTGTGCATCAAAGAAATCCCTTTCTTGGCGCGCTCTTGCACCCGTTATTGCGTAACGCCGATATAGCGTTGCCAGAGGATGCTTGTCACCACGCCCTCTTCTATCGTATAGGCGAGTTCCACGAAGATGTTGTCGTCTGCGGGATAGAAATATTGGATGAGCGCGCCGCCGTCCTCCTGCACGCGATAGGTGCCGATTTCCTTCCCCAGGCTGTCGATGTTGTACAGCAGGCGATCGCCGCGCTCGTTGATCGGCATGCCGCCCTTGTCGCGGAAGGCGTCGAGCACGTCCATCTCCTCCGCGCCGACCTTCGTCTTGCGCGGACCGGTCATGGAGCTGTCGCGCGTCTCAAGGTAATAGAGCACTGCGTCCTTGCCCTCCTCCGTCTCCACGAACCTTGCGACCTTGTCCTCGTAGACGGCCTCGTAGCTCGTGCCGGTCCCATAGGCCTTTTCATCCGTCACGGCCTCATAGCGCAACGGCTCGCCGTATTTTTTCTTGAACGCCGCATACTTCGTCTTCATCAGCGTCCAATCCTTGAACGCGTCCTTGGAATTGAATATACGCTTTTGCGTGCCCGTGATTTCATAAGTGACGGTCATCTCGTAGCTTTGCTTGCCCGTATCCGAGATGGCGATCGCCTTGAGCGTGCTCTTGCCCAGCGGCAGTGTAATCGGCCCCGTGTAGGGGAGCGACTCGGTCGTGGGGGATGTGCCGTCCAGCGTATAGTACATGGCCACGATGTCGTCGCCAGCGCGCAGGGATACATTGATCACGCGCTGATACTTGCCCGACGCGTAGTTCGCCTTCGGCGCGTCCGGGGTCTTGATGATCACATGATAAAGCTCGTCCACCTCTTCGCTGGGCACGCCGGTTTCAGAGATCGCGATCGCACGCAGGCGCGTCGTCCCTTCCTCGAAGTGGATCTTATCGCCGGCTTTGTAGGCGGTTCCCGTCTCCATCGGGTCGGATTCGTCGAGCGTATAATAGATTTGGGCGCCTTCGTCCGCGGCAAGGGTGACGTCGAAGGGCTCGGTCGCCTTGTTGTTGGTGAGGGCAAACTCCTTTGACGTGGCGTCTGTCGGCTTTGCGCTGACGGCGGGCGCCGAAGGCATGTATTCCCTTCGCATGATCTCGAACGATTCGCTTCCCGTCGTCTCGTACGCAAGCTTCATCAAGTCCACCGCCGCCTGTGCCTCGCCCGCCTCGCGATAGATGCGGATCATGCGCGTATAGGCCTCTACGTGCTGCGGGGCGAGCGTATGCATGAGCTCCTCGTAGATCGCGATGGCGTCCTCCTTGCGCCCGTCGATCTCGTAGACGCTTGCGAGGTCCAAGGCCGCCTCTACGCTGTCCGGCTCGATCTCGCGCGCCCGTTCGTACGCCGTGATCGACTTGGTGATCTCGCCTGAATTGAGGTAGGTCTCGCCCAAGCTCATATAGGCGTTCGCAGGCACGTCGTAGCCCCAGGCCGCGAGCTGTTGCTGACCGGTCGACGTCTGCGTCAAGAGCAACGTCGTCGACACGCCGACCGCGATCGCAAAGAGCAATATGCCGCCCACCAGGGGCGCCCATTTCACCCGTTTTCTGCGCACGGACTTGCGCCCCTGCATCTGCTTAAGGCGTTCGTGATCCATTTCGCGCACAGCCTGGCGGCGCGGCGAATGGCGCACGCGCATGGGCTTGGCCGCATTGGCCTGCGCCTGTGTCCTGGCGGCGCTGCTATGCGCCCGCTGCTCCTCCGGCGTCGTAGCGCCCGCGGGCGTGCTGGAGCCCCGGCCGCGCCGCGCCGCATCCCGGACGGCGGCCTCCTGCGGGGGGGCGCTGGCGCCACGCCTGCGTGCGCTCGGGGCCGGCATCGCGCCGTCGCCATGTGCGCGCTGTGCCGGGGGCATATCCGCCCTTTGCCTGCGCAAGGCCGGGGCGCCTGCATCGCCTGCCGCTGTCTCCGGCGCCTTTGGGGTCGTCCGTAAATATTCCTCGTCGCCGTACACGCGCAGCGGCGCCTCATATGCACCTCGCTGAACCGGCGTCTTTTCCTTCCGGTGAGGCGCGCGCAGGCGCTTGCCACAATGCTGGCAATCCGCCTGTCTCGAGTCCGTCCGTTTCCCACAATATGGACAAAGCATGGCGCTTCACCCCTTTATAATCTCGTATCCATCCATGTGCGCAAAGCGGTCACAGATTCTTAATTATTTCGACATATATGCAAAAAATCCTTCCCACGGATTGAGAAGGATATATCTTCCATTATTTAAACCGCCCGATTGGGAAAAGGCTCACTCGCGCACCTGTTTCAGCGCCTCGTAGTACGGGTCGCCGTCGAAGGTACGCTCGGGCAGCGGGTCGCCGCCCAGCGCCTCCACCGCATTGCAGATCTCGACAAAATCTAGGTAATTCGTGCCCGGCTCCGTCGCCGCCTGCGTCAGCATGGGGATGGCGCGCGGGTCCCCGAGCTTTCCCAGATAGGATGCGAAGAGCGCGCGGCGATCGGGGTTTTCGTTAAACTTCCGCAGGGCGAGCTGATAGACGCGCTCGTCGCCGGGATAGTTGCACAAAAGGTCCAGGAAGACCTCCTGCGCCACGGGCGTAGCGCGGTCGAGCACGCCCAAAATCGGCCGGACGACGATGTCGCCCATCGCCAGCAGCGACTCCGCGCACATATCGGCCTGCTCATGGGGCACAGGGCAGCCCGCGATCAGCTCGATGTAGCGCTGCATGGGCGCGGTCGAGGACAGCTCGCGCAGCAGCGTGATCGCGGTCAGCACCGCGTCGTAGGGCGCTTTTTCGTCGGTCAACAGCTTGAGCAGGCGCGCCTCCGCGTCCTCCTTCAGCTCCACGATGCGCTCCAGCAGCTGGTCGGGAACAGGCACCTTCTTCTCAAAGTATTCGACCATCCAACGCACGAGCAGATCCGCGTCGTCATAGCGGGTAAAGTAGAGCGCAGGCGTCTCGCCGTCGAGCCAATCGGCTTTCTGGTTGATGAAGCGCATGTACACGTCCGGCATCTCCGCTTCCATGCGCTCGATATTGCCCTCGTACTTTTCCGTATTATTTTGCATCCACGCCTTGGCGTACCGCTCAAACGCCTCGTCAAAATTCACGCACTTCATCTTTTAGAATCCTCCTTGTCCGCATGGCGCAGGATGCGCGCCGCGTACCGCTTAATCATTCGCGGGGGCACATCCCGCTTGCGGCCCACCTTCTCGGCTGTGACCGCGTGCCCGCTCATCTGGTGATAGGCGTATTCGAGCGCCGCCATCCACACGTCGGGCCGTCGCATCGCGCCCTGCGGCGCCTCGCTGCGCACAAAGTCCGCCCACAGATCCGCCACCCGATCGCCCACGTCGCCGTAGATGGGGGAAAGGCGCTGAACCACCGCCTGCAGCACGCGCTCGTATGCGGGCGAGAGCGGCTTCGTCGACACGCCCGTGCGTACCGTGATGCGCACCATCCGTCCGTCAATATCCGCGTAGAGCGGTCCGCGTTCGCCCATCACGCCCAGCGCCGTCATCGCCTCGCGCTTGACCTCGTCCGCGACGGCCGCGTCCGTCAGCATATCGCAAAGCAGCAGCTTGACGCGCGGGCAATCCACGCGCGCGAGCGCGCGCAAAACGGTTCTCCATATGTCCGTCCCCGGAAGCTGCACGTGTAGCAGCCATTCGAGCGTCTGATAAAACGCGTCGTCCGTCTCGATCCGCTCCATGAGCTGCACCGGGTCGCCGACTAGCTGCGTACCCAAATCGATCAGCCACATGAGCGATACGCTCTGGGGCGGCTGCCCGCTGTAGCTGACGCGCGCGTCGCCCTTTGCAGGCTCCTGCTCGTCGCCGCCGGCAAGGCGTTCCTTGGCGATGCGGAAAAATGCGCTGTAGACGGGGTCCTGCGGGAAGATACGGCATAGATGTCCCCAAACGCGCGCGGCCTCGCGCACGTGGCCCAGATTCAACGCGGCCGCCGCCAGCAGGTGCTGTACCCGCGGCACATAGGGCTGAAAGGCGCTAAGCGCCCGCAGCTGCCTGTACGCCATCGCATCCAGCCCCATATCGCAGGCGCTCTGGCTCAGCAGCATGAGCTCGGCTGGATCGGGGTGCTCAGCCTCCGCGCTTTCCAGTACGCGCACCGCCTGCGCCCGCGCGCCGCAGGCGTATTGCGCGCACGCAAGCGCGCAGATCGCACGGATGTCTCCCTTCGCGTCCTCATACGCGCGCTTGGCGTAGCGTAGCGCCTGCTTGGCGCGGCCCTGCATCAGGTAGCAAAAGGACAGCACGGTCAGCGCCTCCACGCCGCCGCCCGTATTCACGGCCCGGATGAGCAGTCGCTGCGCGCGCTCGCTCTGCCCCTGCTCCAGCGCCCGCAGCCCCCTGCGCATGAGCTGCTCGCTGTGTTCATTTTTCGCGTCGCCTTGATCGAGCACTTCCTCCGCCGTCTCGACCAGTTCCTGCGCATCCAGCGCAAAATCCCCGTCCGGCTCTTCGCTCAGGTACATCAGCGCCATATGGCGCGCCCTTTCCACGTCCTGCAGGGCGAAGTAGTTGCCCGCAATCGCGTACAGGCACTCCCCTTTCATCTCGCCCTTTTGCAAAAGGCGCATCAAGATCCGGTTGGACGCCTCGCAGCAGCCCATCTCGTTAAAGATCTCGGCGATCTCCATCTCGAGCTCGGCGTCAAAAGGCGTCTTTTCCCTCGCTAGGTAGAGGAGCGTCAGCGCATCCGCATACCGTCCATCCTGACGGTTCTCCGCCGCTTTCCGGCGCAGGTAAGCGCCCGAGCGTTCAAAGGAGACGACGTTTTCCATTTGTTCGTTCATGATACCTCCATATTTCGAGGCGGGATTTTTATAGGCGTTTCTTGCCCTCTTCGATGAGCTTTTCCAGCTCTTCGGCGGTAAAACGATATTGGCTCCGGCAAAAGTGGCAGCCGACCTCCGCGCCGCCCTGCTGCTCGATGAGGTCACGCAGCTCCTGTTCGCCCATGCTGAGCAGCACCTGCTCGATGCGCTCGCGGCTACAGTCGCACGCGAGCCTAAGCGGGGCCGTCTCGAGCACCTCGGGCTCAAGCCCCCGGAAATAGCCCTGTACCAGATCGGAAAGCGGCATGTCGCAAAGCGCCGAGCTGATCGCGCCGTACAGCTCTGAGCGGATCTCCAGCTGACCGATCAGCTCTTCCGTGCATCCGGGCATGGCCTGCACCAGCAGGCCGCCGCTGGCGCACACGTCCCGCGCCACCAACGTGCCCAGCGCGCAGAGGGAGGGCGTCTGCTCCGAGGCGGTGTAGTACATCGCAAAGTCCTCCGCCACCTCCCCGCTCACCAGGTTGACCTGGCCGACGTACGGCTCGCCAAAGCCCATCGAGCGCATCACCGTCAGCCGTCCTTCATGCCCGAGCGCGCCGCCGACGTCGAGCTTTCCGTTCTCCTTCAGCGGCAGCTCGACCTGTGGGTTGTCGATCGTCACCTTCACGACGCCGTCCGGCCTGGCCACCGCGACGAGCGCGCCCGCCGGGCCGCCGCCGTTGATCGTGCAGGTGAGGGTATCCCCCTCGCCCTTAAGCTGCGCGCCCAGCATCGCCGCCCCGCTGATCATCCGTCCCAGCGCCGCCGTACAGACGTTGCTCGCCTGGTGTATGTCGCGCGCCTGCTGGGTCATGCGCGTCGTGTCGCATAGCATCGCGCGCGCCTGCCCGCCCATCAGGGTCAGGCGGATCAACGTATCGCGCTGCGTCATCGTATGAGGCATCTTGCTCCCCTCCGCAAATTCATTCATCCTGTGGTTTTTGCGCCGCAAAGTGGATGCGCTGGCAATCCCGCGCGGGCGGGCTAAAGTCGCGGTCGCCAAAGACGCGCACGTCCTCAAACCCCGCCCGATAAAGCGCCTGCGCGATTTCGTCCTGCGTATGCGCGCGCTGACGGTGCCTTTCTGCAAAGCGCCGGTAGCGCCCGTCCGCCTCGCGGACAAAGAATGTCAGATCCATATCGACCGTCTGGGACGCTTCGTCCAGCCGGTTTTGCCATAGATAGGCGATGTCTTCGCGCTCCTCGCCGTAAAACGCGTTTGCGAGCACCTGCTTTAGCTTATACGCGGACGAGATATCAAAGAACAGCCCGCCGCCGGGTCGCAGCGCTCGGTACGCCGCCGAGAAAAAAGCGCCTACATCGCGCAGGGTCGTAAGGTAATTCACCCCGTCGCAGGTAGCGAGCACGGCGTCCACGCGCCGGCCCAGGGTCAGCGCGCGCATGTCCTGGCGCGCAAACTGCGCCTGCACGCCCGCGCGCCGCGCCTTTTCCTGCGCCGCCTCGAGCATGCGCTGCGAAAGGTCCAGGCCGGTCACGGTAAGGCCCGCCCGGGCGAAGCGCACCGTCAGGCTGCCCGTTCCGCATGCGCACTCCGCGACGTAGCGCGGATGTTTTCCGTATATTTCCATCAGCCGAACGTAATACGCGGCCCAGGAGACGTAATCCACGTCGTCCATGAGCCGATCGTACACGGCGGCAAAATCGCCGTACATGCTGCCTCCTAGTCGCCCGCTAGCCTCTGCGCCGCCGCGCCGACACAATGCCGCCCACGCGCCCCGACTCGGCGGCCGTAAGCCCCGCCCAGCCGACGTCCAGCACGCGGTCCATGAGGCCCAGCTCGCGCGCCACCTCGTACTTCATGCGCTCGGTGGCGGTTGGCGGGTCATAATCGATAGGTTTCAAGCCGCTCCCCCCTTGCCGCTATCATGCGCGCCCGTCGAGGAGTTCATACCTTTATTCGCTGCGCCCTTCGAGCTGCTTTGCCGCTTCCTCCTCTTCCTCGTCGTCGTCAAATTCGTCCTCCTTGCGTAGGCCGCGGCCGACCTGCGCGCCGTCGATGCGGGGATTGATGAACTTGTCGAAAAACGCGTTGGCTACGGAGGCGTAGATCAGGCGCGCGAACGCATGGCCGAAGAGGATGTAGTAGAGCGCCACGCCGAGCAGAACGTAGATATTAAGCGTATACACGCCCAGCAGCAGCAGGAATACCGGAATCGCCGTCAGCAGACGAATGCCCACCATTTGCGGCAGGCGCCCGATGGCGAGCAGCAGGCCGTTGCGCAAAAGGTCGCGAAAGCGCAGCTTATAGCCGACCATCAGCGGGTACATCAGCGGCGCCATCAGCACCCAGATCAGGCAGATGAGCATGACGAGCACCTGCGCGATGACGAGGACGGGCATGCGCTTGGCCATCTCGCCGTAGAACGTAAAGCCGATATAGGCGATGAAGGGGACAAAGCCCGTAATCGTGGAGACGGCCAGCGCCTGCTTCCAGTTCTCTTTAAAAGCGTCCTTAAAGTCGCTCCATACGAACGAGTGCTGATCGCGCGCCCAATTGCGCGTGATGTACGCCGCCGCCGCGGAAGAGGGCCCGGTGATGGCGATGCAGGGGATTAGGCCGAGCAGGTACATTTGAAAGAAGCCCATCAGCGTCGCCTGTATCTGCGCCGCGCCGTCCTCCGCCTGCATCAGCGTCTCCACGTCGATCGACTGCATGGCCACGATGTTGATGTACGTCCATACGATCATGGGGATCCAGAAGACGACCTGCATCAGGTTGACGCGAAACAGCGACCAGAAGCGAACCCGCAGCACCTCCCAAAAGAGCTGAAAGCGGTTGGACGGCAGGTCGTCCTGCGTAAAGTCCGCCTTCCCTGCCTTGCCGTAGTAAAGCCTGTTGAAAAATCCGCCCATTTGAAACGTTCCTCCCGAAAATTGCTTATGATTCAAACGCGATCAGACGGCTGAATAGCTCCAGCCCGTACAGGATTGCGCGCTCGTCGAAGTCAAACGTGCACGAGTGCAGCGGAGAATGATGCTGCTCGTCCATGCAGCCGCAAAAGACGAACACTCCGGGGCGCTCGAGCTGGTAGTAGGAAAAGTCCTCCGCGATCATGCGCGGGCGCTGCGGCACGAAGGCGTCCCCCAGCAGGCCGATCACGCGCCGCGTCTCCCGCGCGTCATTCTCGACGCAGGGATAGTAGACGTTGGATTTGAACTCGCACTGCACCGAAAACGCCGCCTCCACCGCCCGCAGGTCGCGCATGATGTGCTCCTTCAGGTCCGCGTATACCGCGTTGGAGAACGTGCGGACGATGCCTTCCAGCACGGCCTGATCCGCCAGGATGTTGCGGCGTTCGCCCGCCTGCATGTGCCCGATGGTGATCAGCGCCTGCTGGCATGGGTCGACGCACCGGGCCACGGTGGTCTGCAGCAGGGTGATCAGATGCGCCGCCGCGGCGATGGCGTCTACGCCCAGGTGCGGCATCGCGCCGTGCGCGCTGCGGCCGCGTACGATCAAGTCCATCTCGCACGTCTGCGCCATGAGCGGCCCCTCGCACGTGCCGATCTTGCCCACGGGGATGTCGGGCATCATGTGCATGCCGTACACGGCCTCGACGTGCGGGTTCTCCAGCGCGCCCTCGTCGATCATGCGCTTCGCGCCGCCGTCCGTCTCCTCCGCGGGCTGAAAGAGCAGCACGACGTCGTCCTTCAGCCTGGCCCTCTCGCGCGAGATCAGCGTCGCTAGCGCGAGCAGCCCCGCCATGTGCCCGTCGTGCCCGCAAGCGTGCATCATGCCCGCATGCTCGCTGGCAAAATCGCGGCCCGTCTCCTCGGCGATGTGCAGCGCGTCCATATCTGCCCGGAAGGCGATGGCCCGGCCCGAGCCGTTTCCCCTGAAAAGCGCGCGGACGCCGGTTTCGCCGCAGGGCGCGGCCTCGTCCGGCGAAAGCGCCCCCAGCGCGTCTAAAATATACGCCTGCGTCATAAACTCGCCGTGTGCCTCTTCGGGGATGCGGTGCAGCGCGCGCCTATTTTGCGTCACGCAGTCTAAAAGCGCCGCTACAGGCGCGGATAGCTCCATGCAGGTTCCTTCTTTCCAAAATAGCCGTTCAATGTATCGTCTTGCCCATACCGCGGGAACGTAAGGAAATCCACAACATATCATACCACAGGAAACGCAAAAATTGAAGCACAATCCTTCAATTCCCGTCTGACCGGTTACTTTTTCCCTAAAGGGTTTGACAACGCCGCCGCGGGAATGCTATGATATGCAAAATCCAGCAGCCTTTGCGCGTGGGCGCAATGAAATGGGAGGGATTTTTGATGAACGAAAAAAGACGCGTCGCCATCATCGGCGCGACCGGCATGGTCGGCCAGCGCTTTATCACGCTCCTAAGCGATCATCCGTGGTTTGAGATCAAGGTGCTCGCCGCCTCCGGCCGCAGCGCCGGCAAGACGTATGAGGAGGCGGTCGCGGGCCGTTGGGCCTTCCCCTGGCCGATCCCCGAAAAGGTGCGCGGCCTCGTCGTCAAGGACGCCGCAAACGTCCGAGAGGTCGCCGACGCGGTCGACTTTTGCTTTTGCGCGGTCGATATGAAGAAGGAGGATATCCGCGCGCTCGAGGACGCCTACGCCCGGGCGGAGACGCCCGTCGTCTCCAACAACTCCGCGCACCGCGGCACGCCGGACGTGCCCATGATCATCCCCGAGCTCAACCCCGAGCACGCGTCCGTCATCGAGCACCAGCGCAGGCGCCTGGGCACCCGCGCGGGCTTCGTGACCGTCAAGCCCAATTGTTCGATTCAGTCTTACGTGCCCGCGCTGCACGCCCTGCTACCCTTGCGCCCGATCCGAGCGGTCGTCAGCACGTACCAGGCGATCTCCGGCGCGGGCAAGACGTTTGCGCGCTGGCCCGAGATGGTCGACAACGTCATCCCCTATATCGGCGGCGAGGAAGAGAAGAGCGAGCAGGAGCCGCTCAAGATCTGGGGCAAGGTGGAGGACGGCCAGATCGTGCCCGCCAAGGCGCCCGTGATCAGCGCGCATTGCATCCGCGTCGCCGCGTCCGACGGCCACCTCGCGAGCGTATGGGCCTCCTTTGAAAAGAAGGCCGAACCGGAGGAAATCATCGAGCGCTGGCAGAATTACCGCGGAAAGCCGCAGGAGCTCGCGCTGCCCTCCGCGCCAAAACAGTTTCTCCGCTATTTTGACGAGCCCGACCGCCCCCAAACGCGCCTGGACCGCGACTATGAGCGCGGCATGGGCATCACCCTGGGCCGCCTGCGCGGCGACTCGCTATTCGACTACCGCTTCGTCGGCCTCTCGCACAACACGGTCCGCGGCGCCGCCGGCGGCGCGGTGCTCATCGCGGAGCTGCTGGTAAAGCAGGGGTATATCCCGGCGAAATAATTTTCGCCCGATCCAATCTTGCGTTTGCTCACATCCTCCGCTGCGCAGAATAAGCTATAAGCAAAGGCTCGCGCAAGGAGGATTTTTTCATGAAAAGAAAACCTGTGTTCACCGGCTCCGCGGTCGCGCTCGTGACGCCGTTCAATGACATGGGCGTGGATTTTGACGCGCTATGCCGCCTGGTCGACCGGCAGATCGACGCGGGCACCGACGCCATCGTCGCCCTGGGCACGACCGGCGAACCCTCTACATTGACAGACGCCGAGCGCCGCCAGGTGCTGGAAACCATCGTCGAGCGCGTCGGCGGACGCATCCCCGTCATCGCCGGCACGGGCGCAAACGACACCCGCCGCGCCGTGCAGTTCGCCCGCGATGCGCACGCCATGGGCGCGAGCGCACAGCTGTGCGTCACGCCCTACTACAACAAGGCCACCCAGCGCGGCCTCGTGGCGCACTTCACGGCCGTCGCCGACGCTGCGCCCATGCCGCTGATCCTCTATAACGTGCCCTCGCGCACGGGCGTCAACCTGCTGCCGGGGACCGTGCAGCAGCTGCTTATCCATCCGAATCTCGCGGGCGTCAAGGAATCGGTCGCCGACATCGTGCAGATCGCGGAGCTCTTCCGCCTGTGTCACGACGAAATCGCCATCTATTCGGGCAACGACGACCAGACGCTGCCCCTGCTCGCCTACGGCGGCGAGGGCGTCATCTCCGTCGCCGCCAACGTCTGCCCGGGCGCGATGGTGCGCCTGACGCACGCCTATCTCCAGGGCGACGTCGCCGCCGCGCGCGACGTGCAGCTGACGCTGCTGCCGCTCATGCGCGCGCTGTTCATGCAGGTCAACCCCATCCCCGTCAAAGCCGCGCTCTCGCTCATGGGCCTTTGCGAAAATCGTCTGCGCCTGCCGCTCACGGCCATGGAGGGCGAGGACATCGAAAGGCTGCGTGGGGCCCTGGGCATCCTGCAGGACGTCTAAACCCATTCGCCAAAAAACCGCCTATGAGGCGGTTTTTTAGCGGGCACGCGTCGTGCTACGCGCTCTGTCCCCTATCGGCGTCCTTGCCGGTGCGCTCGTACAGCATGTGCAGGATATTCATCTGAATCTCAAATTCCTGGCGTCCTTTTTTGACCTGCGTATCGAGCGTAAGGCCGCAGCAAAGCGTCTGCACGGCGATGACGGCCAGGAAGCCCGCGACGATCAACGTCGGAAAGCGGGGCACCAGGCCCGTGGCGTAGTATTCGCCTAGCACCGGAATAAACAGAACGAGCGCAGCTATAAAGAACGCGCATGCGACCAGGCTGAAAAAGGGCAGCGGCTTGTAATCCTTGAACAGGCGGGCAATCGTGCCGATGACCTTCACCCCATCCGACACGGTGTTCAGCTTTGACACGCTACCGGACGGCCTGTCGCGATAGCCCACGGGGATCGAGGCGAGGCTCAGGTTTTTGTCCAGCGCGTGGATCGTCATCTCCGTCTCGATCTCAAAGCCCTTGGAGAGCACGGGAAAGCTCTTGACGAACGCGCGGCTGAAGGCGCGGTAGCCCGTCATGATGTCGGTCACGCGCCCGCCAAAGATGCCGTTCACCAGCCTTCGCACGAGCACGTTGCCCGCGTTATGGAACGGGCGCTTGTTCTGGGTAAAATAGGTGGAGGATAAGCGGTCCCCGACGACCATGTCCGCGCCCTCGTACAGCACCTTATCAACCATCTCGCGCGCATTCTCGGCCGGATAGGTGTCGTCCCCGTCGATCATCAGGTAACAGTCCGCGTCGATCTCACGGAACATGGTGCGAATGACGTTGCCCTTTCCCTGGCGGCGCTCGTAGCGCACGATGGCGCCCGCCCTGCGGGCGACGCCGTCCGTGCCGTCTACGGAGTTGTTGTCGTATACGTAGATATCCGCCTCCGGCAGTGCAGCCTTGTAATCGGCCACGACCTTAGCGATGGTTTGGCTCTCGTTGTAGCAGGGGATCAGGACGGCAATGCTCGTCAATGCGGAGCGCCTCCTTTGCGGTGTATATTGATGATTGGGCATAGGGATATTGTATCATCCGCAGAGCGCTTTCGCAAGCATAAGGGCCACAGCGACACGTCCGTTTCGTAAACAGGCGACAAAGAGGGCGCCAAAGCTGACAAAAACGGGCGGCGGAACGCATCGTCCGCCGCCTTCGTTCACCGCTGCTTTGCCGCCGCTTCCGCGTGCAATGCTTCAGCCTAGATTATCACCGGAAGAATTCCGATCTTCCGCATCTGCTTCGCCCGCGCATTCTGTCTGCGTGTCGCACGCCTCGGCCTGCCGCGCATCCTGATCATATCCCGCGGGCTGGTCCGTCTCCTGCGCGGCGCCGTTTTCCTGCGCCGTGCGCGCCTTTTCCTCCTGCATGCGGGTGATGAGCTCCTTGAGCTGCTCCAGCTCCTCGGGCGAAAGCTTCATCATCAGGGCGGACATATCCACCTTTTTCGCGTAGCGATCGACCCTTTCAGAGACGTTCTTGCACAGCTCGTCGCTCACGACCTTGCCCTGCTCGACCGTGAGCTCGCCCTTTTCGATTAAGCCCTCTACAATTTCCTTCGTCTTTTCCGCTGTGACCGCCACAGCGCCCACGCCGGCCATCAAAATCTTGCGCAGTTCATCGCCTAGTGCCATGTCGGCGCCTCCTTCCGGCCATCAGGCCGCTCCATGCTTTTATTGTAACAAGGCTGCCGGGCTCCTGTCAAGCCAAACCCAGTGCCGGTCAGCGCGGCTACATGCGATATACGTATTGTTCCGCGAAGTGCGCGGCCGTCGCCCCGTCCGCAGCAGCGGTGACGATCTGTCGCAGGGGCTTTTGCCGCAGGTCGCCGGCAGCGAAGACGCCGGGCAGATTCGTGCGCGTGGATTCGTCCGCCAGCACGTAGCCCTGCTCGTCCAGTTCCACCTGGCCGCTTACGAGCTGCGTGCTGGGCACGCGTCCGACCGCTACGAACACGCCGTCCACGTCGAGCTGCTCCGTCGCGCCCGTCTTCACGTCCTCCAGCCGCAGGCCGGTCACGCGCTTGTCGTGCAGGATTTCGACAGGGCGCTTGCTCAGGCAAAAGACCACGCCGCTGTCTTTAAGCAGCTTGCCTTCGCGCCGGGATGCGCGCAGCTCGTCCCGGCGGTGGACGAGGTAGACCTTTTTGCATATCTTCGAAAGGAACAGCGCGTCCGCCGCGGCGCTGTTGCCGCCGCCCACGACGGCGACCGTCTTGCCCCGGTAGAACATCCCGTCGCAGGTCGCGCAGTAGGCGACGCCCCTGCCGCGCAGGGCCCGTTCATCCGCAAGACCAAGCTCTCTGGGCGCAGCGCCCATCGCAAGAATCACCGTATGCCCGGTAAAGACGCCGCTGTCCGTCTCAATGCGCTTGGGCGCGGCGGCGAGGTCCGCTGTGAGCACCTGCGCGTAGAGCGTCTGCGAGCCAAAGCGCTCGGCTCCGCGCTGCATGCGCTCGGCCAGCTGCTGGCCGTCGATGCCGTCCTCAAAGCCCGGGTAATTGTCGATCTGCTCGGTCGTCGCCATCTGTCCTCCGGCCGATAGCATCTCCAGCACGAGGACGGATAGCCCGGCGCGTGCGGCGTACAGCGCCGCCGTATAGCCCGCAGGCCCGCCGCCTATAACGATCACATCGTAAATTTTCTCTTCCATGCTCCGTATCCTTTCATGAGCCCGTCGCCGCGCTTAGACGGCGCCGTTCTCCTTCAGCCAGGCTTCGATGCGCCCTCTCGATTCCGGGGCGATCAGGGGCTCGCCCGTCAGGCTTCCCGCCCGAAACAGCAGCAGCGCGGGGATCGTCTCTATCCCGTAGCGCTCGGTCAGCTCCGGTTCCTCGTCGATGTCGACGACGCCCACCGTGACGTTGCCCTCCAGTCCCTTCGAAAGCGCCTCAATTGCAGGCGCGATCCGGCGGCAATACCCGCACCACGGCGCGCTGAATTCCACCAGTACCGTGCCCTTGGCCTCCAGCACCTCTGCGTTAAAATGATCCTTTGTCAGCGTCTTGACCGCCATTTTTGTTTCCCTCCAACCATTTGGTCTTTTGTTCATCTTTTCCGTCGCCCCGCCGGTTTATTCCGGCTTCTTTTCCGCCGAAGATCCGCCGGTCGATCGATCCGATGGTCACCTTTTTCAGTCGCTCACGGCACAGCTCGTCCAGGTCATCGTAGATCCCATCCAGAATGCCTGCCATGCCAGAGGCGACCAGGCAGGGCATATCCGCCTTGCCGCTGTGCCACGAGGCGCAGACGAACCGCGCGCCGAGCGCATCGGCGATGCGGCACAGCGTCACCTCGTCCGCCGGCAGCGTGAACAGATAACCGCCGTCGAGGCCTTCCTTGGTTTCGATCAGGCCTGCGCGCTTGAGCACCGCCATGACCTTGCGCACGCGCGCCGCGTTCGTACAGATGTTTTGCGCCAGCAGCTCGCTGGAGATCGTCGTCTGCTTATGGTTCAAAAAGACAAGCGCGTGCACCGCCACCGCGAATTCGCTCGTCATATGCCTCCCCCTTTAGACCGCCAATCTGTATTTAAATGCATTACAGTATATTCATACTATAGACGCTTTGTCCTCACTTGTCAAGCGTTTCCGCAAAAAAGCGGACCGTCGTCCGCTTTTTTATCTCGATCATCCGCTCGCCCAATTCCTCCGCGGTCATAGCGCTTCCCCCTCCCCGCTCACCTTAAAGACGTAAAATCATGGCCGTTTATTCGCGGAAGACAAAAAAACGTCGAAGGCCCTTTCATTTGATCATTTTCCACAGGATTCGGCACACACATTTTACAGTCAATGACGATTGCAGACGACTAATGGCCAATTTATAATATTTATTGTACTCTGTAAGCACCTCAATATAAAGGAGTGTCTACAAATGAAGACGGCATACAGCATCGTCGCTTCCATCAGCGGCAACATCTCTCGTTGTGGTTACGCGTATATTGCCACGGCGACCGATCATGTCCTCCGTTGCGGCATCCATCCGGGCGATCTCATGCACCACATCTACCCGGCTGTGGCAAAAGAGCATAAGACGACCGTCAAGCTCGCCGCACGCAACATCGCGCGTGCCGTCGAGGATCTTTGGGATTTTGGCGACCGCGACACGCTTGAAAAAATTGCCGGCCATAAGCTGGCAGTCAAGCCCTCGCCCGGCGAACTGATCGTGACGATCGCCAACTACATGGTCGGCAACGCGGACGCACTATAGGCCGCAAAGAGAGAAAGAACCCAGGCGTCATGCGCTCGGGTTCTTTTTTATTCGAGACATGCCTTAAAAATCTTCACGCTTCGGATAAGGCGCTCTAACGTCCGTTCGGTCCATCAGGTAATCTAAACTCGTTTCAAAAAAATCTGCAAGGATGAGAAGATCGTTTGTAGACGGTTGCCTCTCCCCTCGTTCATATTTCGACAGCTGACTTTGGTCGATTCCAGTCTTAAGATGGAGGCCTTGCTGCGATAAACGTTTCTCTTTCCGCAAATTACGAAGGTTTTTCATCTTCACTGCCCCTTTACAGACGAGATAGTAAGGACAGTGTGTCATATTTGAGCTTGACTTATAGGACAAATAGTCCTATCATAAGACTGGAGTCAATTTTGTCGAATGTTGACAATTACAAGCCATATTAAGGAGTAGATGGTCTATGGATATCAGAAAAGAGATTAAGGCGTTAGCTGAAAGGGTGTTTAACGACAACTTGTTCAAAACAGTGCTCGACGCTGTACTGCAGGAGATGGAAGATGACGGATATGAAATCAGTGAACGCGAGTATAGGGAGGGTAAGGAGGGTTTAGCCATCCTCCTTAATGCAAGTCAGAAAAAGGTCTTAGATGAGGCAGAAGCATTATATGAGGCAAATCTGAAATACGCAATGCAGTTCGCGTTTAAACGGGGAATCTACATAGGTTTCAGTCAGTATTTTAGCAAAGAGCCGACGGAGCAGCCATTTTACGATTATGTCCAAAAGGACATTTTGTTCATGCTACGCATGAAGCATCATTTTGATTATTACGAGCGGCGGATGAAGGCCAACGCCTCCCTCAATACATTGATAGAGCAAGTAAATAATGCCGATCAGGATTTTTCGATGTACATCATCTCCGCATGGGAAGAGCGTCTCTTAGGCGTTCTGCGCTTCTCATATTACCTCGGTTATCGCTGTGCTCTATGTGTGATTGACGATGTCAAGCCAATTAACGCTCTGATAAAGATGACAAATATGATCTTGATGACCGAGAATGAAATAGAATTTACATACACGTGGCTGGAGCGCGAGATTCGAGCATATGGGCGCTCGCACAAACGCCAAGCTTCGGACAACGTAGAACTGTAATACATTACAAACTTCCACCCATCCACATACCTCGACTCCGGCCCCCTGGCGTGGTGCCCACCCCCAGGAAAAGATTGCGACCTGCGGGTCGCATATTATGACCGATTTGCAGCCTACAAGCCGCAATCATCACCGCAAGCGTTGCTTCCAGCCGTGCCAGCGGGCGAAGCGGCGCGCGGTCATGGAGGGATGCCGACCGCGTCTGCGGTCATTCAGGGCATCCCGTAATATTCTAGCGCGCCCGCCCGTAACCCACACGCCCAACGCCTCTCCCGATGGGAGAGCCATTTGGACTGGGCGGTCTTCGCGCTTTAAAATCGATTCCACAGTTTGTCTTAAATTGCCTTATTCTGTCTCATTTCGTCGCTTCCAGCCCACAGCGTTCGATATCCGCTATGCTCAAGGCACTACGAAACAGAGGAAGGTGCTTGGGGCATGAAGAACGCTTATTCCATAGCCCGGTCGCTCGGCGGGAACATCACGCGCTGTGGCTACGCCTATCTTGCCACCGCGGCGGATATCGTCGTCAGCCGCGGGAACTACCCATCTGGTAAGCTGGGATTCGAAATCTACGAAAAGGTCGCGCGCATTCATAAGACGACGCCCGAATTGGTCGCGCGCAACCTGGCGCGTGCGATCGAGGAGATCTGGACGCACGGCGACCACGATATGCTCGAGGCCGTCCTGCGCTACAAAGCCGCCGCAAAGCCCTCGCCGGGCGAGATGGTGCTGGCCCTCGCCCTCTATATCGCCGAGGGGGAAAAGACGATCGTCTGAGCGACCCTCCACGGCCATTTGCTGAGCCGATATCTAAGCGCGCCGTATTGATGCGGCGTGCTTTTGTTTTTTGTGAATGGCTTTTTCAAAATGATACGTCTAACAGGTGAAGGGGGTGAGCGAATGAACTTTGCCGCGGTACCAGACAAGGTTCAACAAGAAAACAAGCCGTACGCCGAGGCGTATGAAGAAACGCTCGAGCGCATGATGGCGCAGTACGGAACCGCTCTTTTGCGCATGGCATTCCTGTATCTGCGCGACGCCTCGCTCGCCGAGGACGCCGTGCAGGAGACGTTCGTCAAGGCCTATACGCACATGTCCCAGTTCCGGGGCGAAAGCACCGAAAAGAGCTGGCTGATGCGCATCGCCATCAACACCTGTAAGGATTTCAGGCGTTCGTCCTGGCTGCGCCTTGTCGACAGGCGCACCCCCTTGGATGCGCTGCCGGAGGCCTGCGGCGAATGGCGCGAACCGGACGATACCGTGCTGCTAGAGGTCATGCGCCTGCCCGACCGGGACAAGGAGGTCATCCTCCTGCGCTACTATCAAAACATGAAGATTGGGGAGATCAGCGATGCGCTGAACATTCCGGAGCCTACGGTCTCCTCGCGGCTCAGGCGGGCCAAGGAAAAGCTGCATCGCAAGCTGGAAAGGTGGTATTTTGATGAATGACGGCTTCAAAACCCTCGTAGACCGGCGTCTCTCCAGCCTGAATTGGAAAGGCGGCGATCAAGTAATGAATCGGATTCATCGAATGGAAAGCGAAAATCAAAAGGCGCGCATGCGAAGGCTGAAGCCCGCGCTGCTCCTGTGCCTGGCGCTGATTCTGGCGAGCGCGACGGCGCTGGCCATCGGGCTCACATTTTCCGATAGATACGCTGTCACCCGGCAGGCCCGTGAAGTGCTGGGGCAAAAATACGGCCTCACCCCCGTAATGCTGGACCTCTTCTCCATGCACGTCGAGGAGAACGGGGCGGATTGGACGGTCCGCTTCGACGAAGCGTCCATCAACGAAAAGGCCATCGGCGCTTACACGGTCGTAAAGGCCGCGGGCGCTTCCCCCGCGGCTTCCTGGACCTACGACGACGCCGACCCCGCCATCTACGCGGACGGCAGCCTGGAATCGTCCGTCTGGGGCGCAAAGCAGCTGGAGACGGCGCTGCGGCTACGCAAGGCGTACGACGAGCAATCCGCCGCCCGCTTGGAGGACTGGGGCGACTTGACGCTCGAGGAGCGCGCCGCGTTCGATACGGCGCCGGGCGAAGACATCACGAACGCGCTCTCCATCGTCAACATCGCCCCGACCGCGGACGACATCCAGGAGGAGGAGGCCGTCGAGCTCGCCCGGCGCGCGGTCTGCGAAAAATTTGGCTTTTCGCCGGAGGCGATCGCGCTCTACGAGCCAAACGTGTCCTTTTACCTTCGCACGCAGGAAAGCGTACGAGCGTACAGGATTGAGCTCACATGCAACTCCGAGGGCGCATACAAAGACGCGTTTCATATCCGCCTCTTGTCGCCCTCCGGCGAAATCGAGGGCTGCTCATGGTTCGTGAATCCGGATAAGAGCACGCTGCCCGAGGGCGACCTGAGCGGCTGCGACGAGGCCATCAAGGCCTATGTCGAAGAGGGCGCATTCGCGCGCCTCTCCGCGCAGGATAAGGCGGATATCGCCCGGCGCGTCGAGGAAGCGGGCCTATCGCATCTGCTGCCGGAAAGCCATTACGCCGCGCCGCAGGAGGGCGGCATCTCGGCGGACGACGCAGTCAAGGCGGCGGACGCTGCGCTCACGCGCGATTACGGCTTCACGCCCGGGGTCTTTAACTTCTTTGAAAGGAACCTCTCGCTGATCGAGCAGGACGGCGTGCGCACGTACAAATGTGTGTACGAGCCCACCCGCGGCAGGATCGCCCCCGGCTTACGACACGACTATATCCCCCTGCTGGGCACGTACACGGTCCTCCTCGCGGCCGACGCGGGTGAGGCCCCCAAGACGTCCTGGTCCTTCGACGGGCAATTGGACGACGCGGCCTATACGCGGGAGACCTGGGGCGCGGCGCCCGTCTACAGCGGCCGCATGCTCGCCTGGCTGTGCGAGCTACAGGACGCGGCAGAGGCCATCTTCAGCAAATACCCCGCAGAGGAACGTGACGTTCTGTTCCTCAGCATCGAGGACGCGGCCGCGCACGACCAGCTCTACCGCGACGCGGGCTTTGATCCGCTGATGTACAACAGCATGCTGCCGCAGCCCGGGGATCTCACCCAGGAGGCCGCGCTCGCGCTCGCGCGCCAGGCGCTTGGGGATGAGCGAGGCTTGACCGACGCCTGGCTGGACGAGTGCGAGCTGCTGCCAAGCTTCGGCCTCCTCCGCCCGGACGGCGAAAAGCGGGTCTGGAGCATCACGTTCTTCCACCCGTCCGACAGCGAAAGCGCCGCCGTCGTATTGAGCGCGGAAGACGGCGAGATTCAAGGGGTCTACTATTACCCCTCGGGCTACGCGAACGGTTGACATCGCCGCAAAAGACAGACCGATAAAAGACGGCTGGAGGCTTCGTCTCTGCCTGACAAGGATGTTTTCCAATTTTAAGATTTGCCACAGGATATTTCGGTATCCTGTGGCTTTTCTGTTTTAGACCTGCCCTACAAAATTGAAGTACACGTCAATCTGCTGGGTGTAATTCTTCTTTTTCCACGGCTCGCTTCGTTCATGCACCACGATTTTCTCAATGAACTCCCGCACGATTTCCGGCGTCAGTTCTTGAATCTCCGTGTACCGCTGTACCACCTTGAGAAAGCGGTCTGCATTCAGCATTCGCTCTTTCTCCGTGTTGATTTCCTGTTCCAGCATTTCACTGCGGATTGTCAGCTCCTGTTTTTCTTCCTCGTAACCGCCCGTCAGCGCCTTAAACTGAGTTTCCGAAAGGTTCGCCAACGCAAGCTGTTCAAAGGCGGCGCGGAACAGCTTTTCTAAATCCGCAAGCCGTTTCTGCGTTCTGTCCAATTCTTTGACTTTGGCAGACAATTCCTTTTTGAGCTGGCTGCTGTGCTTGTCCATCGCCCGCCGGAGGAATTCCTCGGTGTGCTCCCGCGCTTCCTGCGTAACCCGCTGAATCTCGCCAGCACGATTTCGTGCAGTGCCATGACCTTGACGGTGTGCGGGGTACAGTCCTCTTTATGTCCGTGGTAAGTGCCACAGGTATATGTATACTGGCTTTCGTTCCAGCTTCCGCACCGGCAGAAGTAGTGCCGTTTTCCGCAGTCTGCACAGTAGACCATACCGGACAGCAGATCCATCTCGCCCATTTTATTGGGACGGCGTTTGCCCGCCCGTACCTTCTGCACAATCTCCCATGTTTCCATGTCGATCAGCGGCTCGTGGGTATGCTCAAAGCGGAGCTGC
>JAEYAR010000194.1 GCA_023404715.1 Bacillota bacterium
GTGTTCATGCCCGCGCGCTTGAGTTGCCCGACGACCATATGCCGCCAGGTCTGGGCGCCCTCATCGCCGAATGCGCGCCGCAGGTTTGCCCGGCCGAAGGAGAATAGCTTGCCCGGCGCGCGCGATACCTCACCGAACGCGCGCGGCTTGGGGTCGTACAGGTCCGGCCAGGCCGGGTCCTGCGGATCGGGCAGCCAGCGCATCAGCGGCTCCAAGCCGTCCACGCGCGCATCGCACCGGACGCCCACGCAGTCCGGCCCGACGCTAAAGAAGGCGCAGCCCTCCGGGTCTGTCAGATACCATCTGCCCTCCCGCTTCACGCTGGCAAAGTAGCCCGTTCCCTCGCAAAGTCGCTGGTCTGCGCAGCCGCCGTACTGTGTCCAATGCGCGAAGGGGTACGCGTCCGGCTGCCCGGCCTGCGCTCTCAATAGCCCGGTAAGCGCGTCCACGTCCGCCACCTTGCCCGGCCAGCTTTTGGGGATGTACTGCCCCAGCTCGTCGATGAGCGGCTCGGCGGGTACGTCGGCCGCGCGAAGCGGGGTATCGCTCCATTCGACCGCCTCAAAGGCCGCGCGAATCTCATGATGCACCGGCACGCTGACGAGCTCCGCCCGGCAGACGTCCTTGCGATCGATGCGCAAGCCATGGCAGACCACCTTCAGCTCCCCGGGTAGATGCCCCGGGAACAGCACATGCCCGTCCAGCCAGTTGAGGTCTATGCAGATGTTCGTCCGATAGCGCGGCATCACGCCGAAGCGAACCGTTACGCGCGGCGTCTCCTCCGCGCCATAGATCCGCAGTTCAAAGGGCATCGAGTGCTCCTCGTGCACCGTGAGTGTGAAATTGAGATAGCGCTCCGCCGTGCGCCCCATTTCATTAAGCGCGAAACCGCCGCCCTCCGCGGGTATGCATAGGGTCGCTCCCTCGATACGTACGCCGGGGGTAAGTCTTTCTTTCGTCAGGGCAATCTTCACTTGTCATCACGCTCCTTATCGTATGTTCGTATCGGCCGTTCCGAATCCCGGACGGCCCTTGTTTTATAATCTATTCGAGTTTTGGTTTCCATTTCCTGCACGGCCTGGCGCATAGCGAAGATGAAAATGAGCGCCGGAAGCCGGAGACCAGCCCATGCGCTCCTCGCGGCGCAAAGCCGCTAACCTTATTCAAAATCGTTATGGTCAAGCGCCTTAAGCGCTTGCTCGCACGCCCTTTCGTCAGCCCTGCGGAGCGTAGCTTCGTCTAGCAATCCCAAGGGCACGTCCTCAAAATAATCGCCGTACATCTTCATCACAATAGATTGACCGTCCACGGATGGCGCAAAGCAAATATAGCTCGTGTGCTGCGCGGCGTACTGTAAAAACGCATGCTCCCCATCCTCGGAGAATTCAACGAATGGAAGCGTCAGTTCGATCCGTGCCTCCCAATTCTCGTAATCCACGATGGCGTAGATTCTGCCGCCGAGCTGTTTCGCCCTATCGTCGCAAAGCTTAAGCAGCCGTTCATATGCCGCCTTGTTCTTCGGGTGGATGTACTTTGGTATCTGCTTCATAAAGGTTTCGCAAAAACGGAAGTAGCCCGCCTTTTTCAAGAATTCGCACACAGCGCCGGTTGGGTTCGCATCGGCGGTCTTTTTGTGCGCTTCATAGTAGTCCCATTCATAAACGATATTTTCTTTGCGCTTTTCCCCTTCGACAAGCGTTTTATCAGAATCCATCGTCCCCTCCGCCTGGCGCTCACGTAAGAGGCCATCCGCCCGAATTTCTCGTTCTTGGCATGTATTCGTCATTTCAATTTCATGCTCCGTCAAAAGCGTCATCCTGGTCATCCGCGTATCGCCAACTAGCGGCTCGACTTCATTGATCGCAGCTAGCGCTGTGCGATAGCCCAGATAGAATGCATAGCGCAGTACGCCCAGAAGCCGCTCATCCCACGCCGAATCGACCGATATAACATGTTCCCGGTCTGCTGTATCGCCACCATAAATTATAATGGCATAAACGGGTTACTGTCAACCACACTATTACATAAACTAATGTTAAGTTTAGAAATTTTGTGGATCGTGGCGTTTGCGCCACAGAAAATGGACAGGATATCATGAGAGAAAAGAAGACGCTGAACGTCCAAATCGGTGGCGCAATACGCACGGTAAGAAAGGCAAAAGGGCTGACGCAAGAGCAGTTTGCCGAGAAGATGTCCATGGATAGCAAGAGCGTCTCTGCCATTGAACGGGGCGTTATGGGCATTTCCCTATCTGACTTACAGCACATTTGCGAGAGACTTCCCGTCTCCAGCGATGCACTCCTATTTGCGAATCGCTCCACAAACGACGTCAGCGCCTTAGCCGAAAAATTGACAAGCCTTCCGAGCGACCAATTCGAGGCCGTCGAAGAGCTTCTCAACAAAATGCTCGAAGCGTTTGCCCGGCTGAGATTATCATAAGGAAGATCAAATATGCGCGAAAAGAAAAGCATTAACCTTCAAATCGGAGACGCCATCAGGATAGCGAGAGAGCGAGCCGGTTTAACCCAAGAACAGTTTGGAAAACTGGTGTCGTTGGGTACAAAAAATGTATCCGACATCGAACGCGGCGTCACCGGCATCTCTGTATTCACGCTCAAACGCATCTGTGAAAAACTCTATATCGCAAGCGACTTGATTGTATTGGGAGATAGGAATGAGCATGATGCCAAATATCTTTCCGACAGGTTAGCTTACTTGCCGCCTGACCAGTTCGCGGTTGCGGAAATCTTTTTGAACAGGCTTTTCGATGTGATCGGTAAAGATCAATCCACACATTGATGGGTCAAAGCGGCGTATCAAAACCGTCATACCGTAGAAAGGTAATGATACATGAAAGACATCCTCAAAGAAATAACCAGGCTTCGCCTACAGCGAAATTGGTCTGAGTACGATTTAGCAAAGCATGCCGACATAGCGCAGTCCACCATCTCATCGTGGTATCGAAGAAATCAGACGCCAACATTTCAAAATCTCGACAGGGTATGCCATGGCTTCGGAATTACACTGTCCCAATTTTTTGCCGAGGGCGACGACCCCATTTCCCTCTCGCGGGATCAGATAGAAATGCTCGACCATTGGTCTGCCTTAAATCCCAAACAGCAGGAAATCATATTGGCGCTATTAAAAAATATGTAAATAAGGCAGTAAAACACCCCGGCATGGGCCGGGGTGACAGACTGTTGAAAAATCCCAGTCACTCAGTTGGGGATGCATGAAGGGGAGGACTCCCCCTCATCTGGAATCGTATCGCCCGGCTTTGCCGGGCGGGCGGGGCTTTTTCCGGAGCAAAACGCAGTTTTGCGGAGCGAAAAAATCACCCGTATGCTCGACAAAGTGGCGTATGCCACATTGCCGACACGCCGACACCCCGGCTCACGCCGGGGTGATACGGTATCGCATCGAACTTAATCCAGATATGGGATCCGAAAATAGTCCAGGGTCTTTTTGAATTGAACCTGCGCCATCCGGCACGTATCCAGCAGGTATCCTTTTTCGTTGCGCCACTCGTGCAAACCGCGATAGTAAAACATCTTGAGCTCTTCGCCGATGATAAAGGGAACGATATTGTTCCGCAGGCATTCCTTTAACATGATCAATCGACCGATACGCCCGTTTCCATCTTGAAACGGTTGGATGAACGCAAACGCCGCATGGAAAGCGATGATCTCCTCAAACTTCTTTTCAGATGATGCATTGTATGTCTCCAGTAGATTGCGCATTTTGCCCGCAACCTCTTCCGGCGCCGCCGTCTCCCGGCCGCCCACTTCATTGGGCAGCCTTTTATATTCTCCTACCGCGAACCAATCTTTCCGGCTATCGCCGGTCGCGTTTTTCAGGGTGGCATGCAACCGCTTTATGAAGCGCTCGCACAAGGGCTGCTGCGCACAATCAATTGCTAGATCGATGCAGCGAAAATGATTGGACGTTTCGATCACATCGTCAACGTTTACGGCGAATTCCGTTACCCCGATGGTATTGGTTTCAAAAATATAGCGGGTCTGGTCATGGCTTAGGCGACTGCCCTCGATATAATTGGAGTTATACGTCAGTTCGATCTGAAGCCTGTGATAAATTCCGCCGGATAGCTTGCTTTCCTTATTCCCTTTGCAAATAATCAAGCAGCGTCTGCGGCTCTTTGGGGGATGATTGTTTGCGGGATGGCTTTTGCGCCGTTTCCGGTATATTCCATGTCTTTCCGGTTAAAAAAACGCATCCGGCACACGCCCCTGCGCGCAATAATTGCGCACTGTGCGCTCCGATACATTCCACTGCTTTGCCATATCTGCAACCGAATAGTATTTCATATTCATTCCCCCAAGTCCACTTTATTTTTATTATATGCCGGTACCGGCAAATTATCAACAGGATTCGGTGGCTTCCCCTGTGTTTCACTCTGCCCCTTGAGCATCGTTTGACTTTTAAACGCGTCGCCCGCGAAAAGCCACTACCCTCCTGCCCGCTTCCGTGCTATACTGGAATCAGTTAGCACCACCGAGAGGAGCGCGCAACATGCAGCTTTCCATCCTATACCTCTTCTACGCCCTCTACTTTATGACGATGGGGTCTACTGGCGGTTTTACATCGATCTTTTACGAAGAGATCGGCATGAACAACACACAGATCGGCATGCTGATGTCCCTGCCTGTGCTGGTGGGTATGTTCGCTATGCCGCTATGGGGTATCGTGAGCGACCACGCGAAGAAGCGTCGCCATGTCATCACGTTCACGCTGCTGGCGAGCGCGCTGTTTTGTTTCATGTACGACATGACGGACAATTTCGTCCTGCTCATGCTCATCGCCACGGGCACGGCCGTGTTCAGCCAGCCGATCAACCCGCTGTCCACCAGCCTCTCTCTGGAGTACACCGCGCAGATCGGCCGTTCGTTCGGCCCTATCCGTATGAGCGGCAGCATCGGTTATCAGATCGCCGCGCTGCTGACGGGCATGATCCTCGCCACGAGCATGCGCGGCCTGTACCGGATGGTCGGCCTCATCACGCTGTGCACGGCGGCGCTTTCCTTCTTCCTCCCATCCATCGCGGGGCACCAGAGCGAGCGCAGCCAGGCGCGCGTATCCCCGCTGGAGCTGCTGCGCGACCGGCGCGTCATCCTCCTGCTCCTGATGGTATTTATCGGCACGATCACGACGATGTTTTATCAATCCTTTTTCGCCAAGCACTTTTCGAACTGCGGCGCGTCGAACACGATGGTGGGCGTCATGTACGTGCTCTCGGTCGGCATGGAGCTGCCGTTTCTCTTCTTTTCCAACCGCCTGTACAAAAAGCTCACCGTCTGGCAGTGGCTGCTGCTGGGTATGGCGGTCAACGCCGTGCGGTGGATCGGCATCGCGCTGACGGACAACGTCTTCGCCTTGCTGCTGTTGCAACTGCCGGGCGTTACAGTCCTCATGTGCTTTGAGTTCTTCCCCGCGCTCTATCTGAGCGAGCGCGTGGCCCCGGGGCTGCTCAGCACCGTGCAGACCACGCTCAACTTCGTCGCCTTCGGCGTCGCCCGCGTCGTCGGCAGCCTGCTGGGCGGCGCGCTCAGCGATCGCATCGGCATCGCAAACGTCTTCGGCGTCTGCGGGCTTCTGCTCCTGGCGGGCATCGCCGCGTTTTACATCCCGTCCCGGCGCATGAGCGCCGCCGACCGGGCGCAGGAAACGGGCGTTCAAGGCTGATCCGCTCGGTAGGCATCAATTCAGAGCACTAAAAAGGCGCCGCCCGTTGAACCGGGCGGCCGCCTTTATCCCATTACATACCCATTTCCGCGAGCTTGATGACCTCGGCCAGCGCGTCCTGGGGCAGCAGGCTCATGGCCTTGGCCACAGCCAGCATGAGGCCGGATTGCAGTTCAGCGAACACCGACATCGCTGTCTCCTCATTCATGGTCAACAGGTCGATGACCTCCAGGCCGCTCAGGTCCTTCGGCACGTAGGCGCGAGAGGCGATATTCGCGAACTCCGTCGCCTTCATACGCACGTCCTCGCCTTCCGCCGTGATCGTCATGTCCATGCCCAGCTCCATGGCGGAGGTAAAGTCCTCGCCCTTGCGCTCCGTGATGCGCTTGCCGTCGATGTCGGCCTTCGCCTTGATCTCGGATATGACGACCTGATCCTCAACCGTCTTCCGGCTTTCGGAAATGTTCTCTGTCAGCGTGCCCACGAACGCGACCGTCTCTACGTCGCCGTCGATCTTCGCATCGGTCGTCATCTCAACCTCCGCGCTGAAGCTATCCGCGCCGTCGCCGGCCAGCATGCTCATGACGGTGTTGTCCCGATAAGTATCGTTCCCCAGATCAAAATTCGTCGTCATGGCTACGTCGAAGAAGGGCACGCCTTCCTCCATAAACGCGATGCGGATCGTCACGCCCTCTTCGCCGGTCTTGATCTCCAGCGCGATGACATACTCGTCTTCTTCGATGTACAGGGCGACCAAGCCGCCGTCGGCGTCCATCAACAACCGAATTTGCAGCGCGTCGTCGCCGTCAAATTCGTCCTTTACCTCAGCGATCAGCTTCTCGATCTCGCCTTCCCAGGTCTCGTCCGGTTCGAGCGTCGCAAAGCTTTTCAGGATGTCGTCGCCCTTCGCCTCTTCCAAGAGAGCGACGATCAGCTCGCAGGACTTCTCTTCGGTGATGGTGATCGTGGTGCTGGTCGCCGCCGCGCCGCGCGTCTTTGTCGCCGCCTCCGCGCCGCCCTCGGCAGGCGCCGGGATGCCGGCCAGCCAGTTCATGGCGATATCGCCGTAGCGCGTAAGCTCAGAAAGCACCATGTCGCCGACCTGCGCCCAATCGACGTCGCTCAGGCCCAACATCTGCGCCAGATCGTCATAGCGCACGTCGAACACCCGGGTGGGCATCAGGCTGGTGGTTAGGCGTACGCCCTCGGGCAGCAGCTGCACGTCGATATCCGCCACCTGCTCGCCCTGCATCGCAAAGCCCAGCTTTGCATAGCCCTCATCGGGCGTCGAGGCGAATGCGAAGGTCACGGAGCCGGACGACACCAGGTCGAACATCGCCTGGATGACGGCCAGCTCTTCCGCATCCAGGTCCGCGCTTTCCATACCCGTAAAGCGCATACCAAAGTCGCCGTATACCTCTCGGCCATTTTCAATCGCGGCATCCATCAAATGGCTCAGCATCGTGCCGGGCACGATATCCGTGTCCTCCGCCAGGGAGAAGGCGGGCAGCAGGCACATGAGCAGCGCCATGACGATCGCCAGTTCTTTTTTGATCCAAAGTTTCATCGTTTACCATCCTCTCGTTTGATTTTATTGAATTAATCGGGGTAACAGGGTTATTTCGGCTGGGGCGTGCCCGCCATGACCGGATAGCTGAGCGCCAAGCAGGCGACAGCGCCGATCGCGCGGATCACAGGCCACTGCTCCGCGACGAACCGCATCGCGTTTTCCATAAAACGCATGAGCTCCATGAATTGCGGCATGAGTTGCCACATTTCCTGCTCGTTGAGCCGCGCCAGCTGGTCAAAGAAGCCCGTCACCGCCGGTACGATCATCAACGCGAAGAGCGCCACCGGCACGCCGATCGTCACCGCCAGCGTCTGGATCTTCCAGCGGCGCAGCAGGCAGAAATAGAAGTAGTAAAGGCAGCACCATTGGATCGTCGAGGTCCAGGCGTTCCAGGCGTTTTGCCAAGCCATCGCCGTCGCGCCGCCAAGCGTGGTCGCCCGCATCGTCGAATACATGCTCCACATGTTGATCGAGTAGCGCTGCGGGGCGATGTTCGCCATGAGCGAGACCAGTGCCGCATCCAGCATCGTCATCAGGGCGCCGAGAACCACGCCCAGCGCGCTAATCAGCAAGATTTCTGCGATCACGCCGCCGTATACCGAGAGGCGCGGCGTCGCCCGCGTGATCAGGAAGCGTGCATCCACATTCGCCGCCCGATACATGAGCATGAGCATCACGACGCTGCTGCAAGAGAACATCGCGGAGACGCTGTTCAAGTCGATGTCGCCGTCTACAAAGATCGCGAGGACGTATACGGCGATTTCCATCAGCAGCACCACGCCCGCGACGCTCAGCATGAGCTGCCAGCCCTTCTTCCACAGGTAATGCAGCGTTCCTTCAAAACGCGACATCTTAAGCGCCGATTCCATGGCCTTCATCTCCTTTCTTCTCTTCCGTCAGCAGCACGAACAGCCTCTGCAGGCCGATGGGCTCCGTCTTCACCGTTTCCGGGAACGCCCGGGGCGCTTCGAGGAACACGCTGCGCGCCATCGCCCCGGCGAAGACCTCCTCGCGCAGCACGCGCAGGCCCTGCGTCGCCGCGACGACGGCCTCGGGCGTGCCGCTGACGACGATGCCCAGCTCGCGCAGGGAATCGACGTCCTTTTGCAAAATCAGCTTGCCGTGGTCGATCATCACGGCCACCTCCAGCACGCGGGCCACCTCGTCGATGAGGTGCGTGCTGAGCACGAGGGTGCGCGGGTTTTCAGCGTACGAATCGATCAGCGCGTCGTAAAACCGCTCGCGGCTGACGGCGTCCAGGCCCAGGCTGGGCTCGTCGAAGATCGTGATCGGCGCCTGCGACGCGAGGCCGCATACCAAGCCCACCGCCGTCTGCATGCCGCGCGACAGGCCCTTTGTCTTGCGCTTTACATCCAGCTCAAACAGATCGATCATCTTGGAGCACACCGCGTCGCTCCAATTCGGGTACAGGCGGCGCTCGACGTTCAACACGTCCCGCACGCGGGTCAGCCCGCCGAAGTCCGGCGTGTCGCTGATAAAGCACAGACTGCCCAGCGCCGCAGCGCTGTTGTGGGGCCTGCGCCCGTTCACCAGCACCTGGCCGCTGTGCGTAAACGCTTGCGCGGTCAGCAGGCGCAGGAATGTGGACTTGCCTGCCCCGTTTCGTCCGAGCAGGCCGTAGATATGCCCGCTGTCGATCTGGCAGCTGAAGTGATCGAGCGCCTGCGTCTTGCCAAAGCGCATGGACAAATCCTTCGCCTCGATCGCCGCTATGGTGTTCATAGATGTCCCTCCGTCTTCTTTTCTTCATAATCGCCGTCCATGTACGCATCGACGGCCGCCCGGATCTGCTCGTTGCGGATGCCCAGGGCCTTCGCCTCGGCGATGAGCGCCGGAAGCCGCGATTCGAAGAATGCCTTTTGCCGTTTGCGTTCGATGAGTTCCCGGCTGCCCGCGGATACGAACATGCCGATGCCCCGCTTTTTGTAGATGATGCCTTCATCCACCAGCAGCGAAAAGCCCTTCGCTACCGTAGCCGGGTTGATGTTGAAGTGCCTCGAAAACGCGTTTGTCGAGGGCACCGCATCCTCGGGTTCCAGCCTGCCGGCGAGGATGTCGTCCTCAATCATCCGGGCCACTTGCATGTAAATGCTGACGCCTTCCTGAAAGGGCATTCACATCCTCCTTCCCCTTTCAACGGTTCATCCGTCAAGTGGTTCATTACTCATGTAATGCACTATATCACCAATGAAGTCGTTTGTCAAGCCCGGCGCGCGATCTTTTGAAAAAAAGATTGACATCGCCGCCCGCGCGGGCGTATACTGAAAGCACTTCATCCTGGGAGGATACGGACGATGGCAACCATGTGCGCGTATGCTGATGCGTACCTGTATTATTACGGTAATACGGGCTGTTTGCATTGCGCATGTGAGGCATGAAATCAAGGCGCAATTCAGGCAGTCCCGTCAGGGGCTGCCTTTTTTGTAGCACGGCAGCACGGAAAGGAAGGAACACGGCATGATCATCATCCTCAAAAGCGGCACCCCGCAGCCCAAGATCGACGAGCTCATCCACGACGTAGAGAAGATGGGGGTACACGTCCATTACAGCGCGGGCACCCAGGCGACCATCCTGGGCCTGGTAGGCGACGTCTCCCACGTAAACCCCGATACCCTGCGCGCAAACGAGGCCGTAGCGGACGTGCGGCGCATCACCGAGCCCTATAAAGCGGCGAACCGGCGCTTTCATCCCGACGACACGCACGTAGCGGTCGCCGGGCGCACGATCGGCGAGGGATTTTTCCACGTCATCGCGGGCCCCTGCTCGGTGGAGAGCGAGGAGCAGCTGCTCACCGTCGCCAAGTCGGTGAAGGAAAGCGGCGCGACCTTCCTGCGCGGAGGCGCCTTTAAGCCGCGCACGTCCCCCTATTCCTTCCAGGGGCTGGAGACGGACGGCCTGCGCCTGCTTATCGAGGCACGGCGCGCGACCGGCCTGCCCATCGTAACGGAGATCATGGGCGAATCGCAGCTGGACGACTTCGCGGACGTGGACGTGGTGCAGGTCGGCGCGCGTAACATGCAAAACTTCCGCCTGCTCAAGGAGCTGGGGCACAGCAAAAAGCCGGTGCTGCTCAAGCGCGGCCTGGCGAACACCGTCGAGGAGCTGCTCATGAGCGCGGAGTACATCCTCGCGGGCGGCAACCCGAACGTGATCCTCTGCGAGCGCGGCATCCGCACGTTTGAAAAGATGATCCGAAATAACCTGGACATCTCGGCCATCCCCCTCATCAAGGAGAAGTCGCACCTGCCCGTGATCGTGGATCCCAGCCACGCGGCGGGCCTGGCGCGCATGGTGCAGCCGCTTTCCCGCGCGGCCATCGCCGCGGGCGCCGACGGATTGCTCATCGAGGTGCACAACAACCCGGCTTGCGCCCTGTGCGACGGCGCGCAGTCGCTCGATATGCCCGCCTTCGCCGACATCATGCTAGACATCAGGCGCCGCGCGGAATTCGAGGAAAAGCGCCTGGGCGCATGAGCCCCCATCTGTAAACCCCTTGCCGCTCGATAACCCCGGCCATGATATATCATTTTTTAAAAGTCCAAGCATCCTCCGGGCCGTTCTTCCCGGGGGATGCTGTTTTATGCCCTTAAACATCGACAACGGACGCAGATCAGCAGCGCAAAGCGGTGTATTTATCCAACATTCCCGTGTGTATAGAACAACAATAACAATGTTTTCTCATTTTTTCTTGACATATCCCCCAATTCATTTTATAATGTGAAAAAGCCTCCTTTTGCACAGCAGGGTATATGCACATCTCAAAGGCGTCTAATTGCATACGTTTTATGTCACTTTTCCCACAAGAAAGGACGGCAGCTTTCCGGCGCATAATGCGTCCTTCGGGCTCCGTCCGGGGTATGTCAATAAAACTATAGTATAGGAGATGGTCGCATGCAGTCAGCTTTATCCCCGGGCAACAGGACGGACCTTCGCCATTCAAGCACGATGACGTTATTTAAAGCCCTGCTGATACTCTCCGCCCTCCTGGTCGTCGGCGGCGCCAGCTGGTATGTCGCGGTGACGGGCACAGTAGGTAAAAAGGATTGGGATTTTGTACGCTACGGCTTGCTCCCCATGCTCATGACGGTATCGGGCTGCGTGCTGCTGATCGTAACGATCACTTCTTATTTCATTTTACCAGCCTTCCGTTCCGTATCGGCTCCGCTGCTTCGGGACCTAAAACGCGACAAATACCTGTATCTTTTGATTTTGCCAGGCATTCTAGCGGTGTTCGTCTTCAGCTACATGCCGATGTACGGCATCATCCTGGCCTTTAAGGACTATAAGATTAAGAGCGGCATCATGTTCTCGCAGTGGTGCGGCATGCAGAATTTCACGCGCTTCTTCGGGCGCACCGTTGCGGGCGACGTCATCTGGAACACGCTGTTCATCGGCGTCACCCAGCTGGCGATCACGTTCCCCGTGCCCATCCTGCTGGCGCTGCTGCTCAATGAGCTGCGCAGCAATCGCTTTCGCCGCGTCACCCAATCGATCATCTATCTTCCCCACTTCATCAGTTGGGTTATCATGTACTCGCTGGTGTTCAGCCTCTTTTCCATCACCAGCGGCGCGGTCAACAAGCTGCTGATCTCGCTAGGCCTCTCCCCCTTTAACCTGCTCTCCGAGCCGCGCATGTTCTACGGCATGCTTTACGGCACGAGCATCTGGAAGGAGGCTGGCTGGGGCACCATCATCTACATGGCCGCCATCGCCGGGGTCGATCAGGAGATGTACGAGGCGGCCTACCTGGATGGGGCTAACCGCCTCAAGCAATGCTTGTACATCACCCTGCCGGCCATCGCCTTCTCGGTGACGACGATGCTCATCCTCAACGTCGGCTCGGTCATGGGCGCCAATTTCGACCAGATCATGAACCTGCGCACCGACGCTACGAAAACCACCGTCGCCCAGGTCATCGATACTTACGTGTATGACATGGGCGTCTCTAAAGGTGAATACGACCTATCCACCGCCATCGGCCTGTTTCAACAGATCGTCAACTGTTTCCTCCTTTTTGTTAGTAACTTCGCAATTAAAAAGATGTCCGGCGAAGGCTTCTTCTGAGGGGCGTACACCACGACAAAACAGACACTAGGAAAAGGAGGCGTCGATCGTGGCACAGGCAAGGCCGCAAAACCAAAATAATAAGATCAAGCTATCCCCCGGAGATCGGGTTTTCGATATCTGCAACGTCGCTATCTTCGTGCTCATCGCGCTGCTGATGCTCTTCCCCTTCTGGAACATCATCGCTATCTCCCTGACGAGCAACGCCGAATATATGCGTAGGCCGTTCATCCTCTTCCCAGAGCTGCCCACGCTGGAGGCGTATAATTACATCTTCGCGACGCCTCTCTTCCCGCGCGCATACGGCGTGACGCTGATCATCACCGTAACCGGAACGATGCTTTCCACGCTGATCACCTCGATGCTGGCCTACGGCCTGTCCAAGAACACGCTGCGCGGGCATAAGTTCTTCATGATCTACCTGCTCATCACCATGTTCTTCTCTGGCGGCCTGATCCCGACCTATTATAACATCACCAAGACGCTCAACCTTTCCAATAACCTGCTGGCGTTGATCCTGCCCGGCACGGTGAGCGTCTTCAACTTCATCATCATTCGCTCCTTCTTCCGCCAGCTTCCCGCTTCGCTGGAGGAATCGGCGAAGATCGACGGAGCGAACGAATTCACCATTCTCTTTCGCATCATTTACCCTCTCTCCATCCCCACGCTTGCGACAATCGCCATGTTCGTAGCTGTAGGCCTTTGGAATAGTTGGTTTTCCGCACAGCTGTATATGCGCGATGAAAAACTCTATCCCCTGCAGCTGATCATCCGCAACTACATCGTGCGGGATACCAAGCCCGCGGACATGCAAAATCTCGAGGGCCTGCGCGACGCGGCCGGAAAGCGTATTTATTTAAATGAAGTGGGCCTCAAGATGGCCTGCGCCGTGGCCTCCACGGTGCCTATGCTTCTCATTTACCCTTTCATCCAAAAATACTTTGAAAAGGGCGTCACCATCGGCGCCGTGAAGGGATAAGTGCGACGTGAAAGCCGCGCGTTCAGAGTCCGGCAAGAGATCGGACCCGCCGTTCCGTCGGCGGAAGTCTCCCGTCGCTGCATAGCCGGTAACGGCTACGCTTGTAAGCAGATGGAAGAAAGTAGC
>JAEYAR010000212.1 GCA_023404715.1 Bacillota bacterium
CAGCAGGGGGCGGGGCAACCCCGTCCGCAGCAACGCCCGTACGGCCAATCGCCGCAGGGCGGGCCCGCGCGTCCGTTCGGTCAATCGCCGCAAGGCGGGCCCGCGCGCCCATATGGCCAATCACCGCAGGGCGGGCCCGCGCGTCCGTTTGGCGGTCAGGGGCCGCGGCCGCAGGGGGCGGGGCAGCCCCGACCGTTTGGCGGTCAAGGCCCTCGCCCTTACGGTCAAAGCGCTCAGGGGGGCGGCGCGCGCCCGATGGGCGCCGGCGCCGCCGGAGGCCGTCCGATGGGCCCGCGGCCGGGCATGGGCCGCAGCAAAGGGCCGGAGCTGGCCCCGACGGTCGAAAAGGAGCGCGTATCCAACTACGACCCGAACAAAAAGCTTTATCAGCGCCAGCATGATCCGGAGCGCGTCGCGCGCAACCGCAAGCAGCTCGTGCGCGAAAACGGTGTCGGGTATGACGACGACTTTGTGCGCGGCCGCAAGAAGCGCAGGGCGCAGCCTTCCGCGCAGCAGATGATGGCGCCTATCCGGATTGAAAAGGCATATATGACCGCCGAGACGATCACCGTCAAGGATTTGACGGAACGCATCGGCAAGCCCGCCGGAGATATCATCAAGAAGCTCTTGCTGCTGGGCATCATGGCGACGATCAATCAGGAGCTCGATTACGATACGGCGCAGCTCGTCTGCTCTGAATTCGGCATTGAGCTGGAAAAGAAAATCGAAAAGACCGCCGAAGATGTGCTGACCGAGTCGGCGGAGGTCGAAGACGACGAGAAGGATCTCGTCACGCGTCCTCCGGTCGTTACCATCATGGGCCATGTCGATCACGGCAAGACGTCGTTGCTCGACTATATCCGTAAATCCCACGTGACGGCGGGCGAGGCAGGCGGCATTACGCAGCATATCGGCGCGTATACCGCGCAGTGCAAGGGCCGCACGATAACCTTCTTGGACACCCCCGGACACGAGGCGTTCACATCCATGCGCGCCCGCGGCACGCAAGCTACCGACATCGCTGTGCTGGTCGTCGCGGCGGACGACGGCGTCATGCCGCAGACGATCGAGTCGATCAACCACGCAAAGGCGGCCGACGTACCGCTGATCGTCGCGATCAACAAGATCGATAAGCCGGGCGCGAACATCGAAAAGGTCAAGGAAGACCTGACGCGCTATGAGATCGTCTCTGAGGAATGGGGCGGCGATACGATCATGGTGCCCGTCTCCGCGCATACGGGCGAGGGCATCGAGGATTTGCTGGAAAACATCCTGCTGCTGGCCGACGTGCAAGAGCTGCGCGCCAATCCGGACCGCATGGCGCGGGGCGTCATCATCGAAGCGCGCTTGGACAAGGCGCGCGGGCCGGTCGCGACGGTGCTGGTGCAAAACGGCACGTTGAACACGGGCGATACGGTCGTCGCCGGCATGGCCTTTGGCCGCATCCGCGCGATGATCAATTCGCGCGGCGAGCGCGTGAAGAGCGCGGGGCCGTCCATGCCGGTTGAGGTCACGGGCTTCGGCGAGGTGCCGGAGGCCGGCGACGAGATCAGCGCGGTCGACGAGCGCCTCTCCCGTCAGGTCGTAGAGGAGCGCCGCGCCAAGCAGAAGGCCGAGATGGTCAAGAAATCCGCACGCGTCACGCTCGACGAGCTGTACTCACAGATCGCCGCCGGCAGCGTGAAGGATCTCAATATCATCATCAAAGCCGACGTGCAGGGCTCGGTCGAGGCGGTGAAGCAGTCGCTCGAGAAGCTGTCCAATGCCGAGGTGCGCGTACGCACGATCCATAGCGGCGTGGGCGCGATCACCGAGAACGACGTCATGCTCGCCAACATCGACAATGCGATCATCATTGGCTTCAACGTCAGGGCCGACGCCAAGGCGACGGCCGCCGCTGCGCGCGATAACATCGACATCCGCTTCTATCGCATTATTTACCAGGCGATTGAGGACGTCGAAAAGGCCATGAAGGGTATGCTCGCGCCTGAATTCAAAGAAAATATTTTGGGCCATGCGGAAGTACGCACCGTGTTCAAGGTCACGGGCGTGGGCACCGTCGCGGGCAGCTACATCACCGACGGCAAGGTGCAGCGCAACGCATCCGTCCGCCTGCTGCGCGACAACGTCGTCATCTTCGAAGGCAAGCTTGATTCACTCAAGCGCTTTAAGGATGACGCCAAGGAAGTGGCCTCGGGCTACGAGTGCGGCATCGGCCTGGAAAAGTACAACGACATCAAGGAAGGCGACATCATCGAGTGCTTCGTCATGGAGGAAGTCGCCCGCTAAAGCGCCATGCTTTAAGCCTTGTGTCTGAGGGGAGAAACCATGCCATTTCAGTTTGAACGCACGGACCGCATCGCAGAAGAGATGCGCCGTGAGATCGACCACATCATCCGTGAGGATCTGAACGATCCCCGCATTGCGGGGACGTTCAGCATCACGCACGTCGATGTGACGCGCGATTTGCGCTACGCAAAGGTCTTCGTAAGCATCATGGAACCGGAGAACCGCGCGCCTATGATGGCGGCGCTCAAAAAGGCTGCGGGCTATGTACGCCGTAGCATCGCCAAGCGCGTGCAGATCCGGTATACGCCCGAGCTCCTCTTTGAGTTGGATACGAACATCGAATACGGCGTGCACATCGCAAGTTTGATCGATCATGTAATTGCGGAAGAAAAGGGGACGGAAGATGCCGATTCCTGACAACATGTTAACCATGCTGAGGCAGGCTCAGCGCATCCTGCTCATCGCTCACGTATCGCCTGACGGCGATACGTTGGGCTCTGCGTTTGCGCTGCGTCTGGCTTTTTTATCGTTGGGGAAGGCAGCGGACGTCGTGTGTCAGGATCCGCTGCCCGGGCTTTATAGGCGCCTAACAGGCGCTCAAGCGCTGCGCTTGCCGGATCAATCTGCGGATGCATACGACCTGGCGTTGGCCGTAGACGTATCGGACGCGGCGCGGATGGGCGCGTGCGCGCCGCTCTTCGAGGGCGCGCGCCAGAGGATGGTCGTGGATCATCACGGCACAAACACGCGTTTTGGCCAGGAAAATTGGGTCGAACCGGACGCGGCGGCGACAGGGGTGCTCGCCCTTGGGCTAATCCATGCGCTTGGCGTTCCACTCACGCGGGAGATGGCGCATTGCCTTTACGTAGCGCTTTCGACCGATACGGGGCATTTTCAGTATGCGAGCACGAACGCGCAGGCGATGCGCGCGGCGGCCGAATGCGTAGAGACGGGCATCGATGTGGCCGGCATCACGGAGCGGCTGTATCGCGAGAGGCCGCGCGCGAAGACAGAGCTGATCGCCCGCGCGCTCAGCACGCTGACCTTCTTGAAAGGTGGCGCGCTCGCTTATATGACATTGTACGGCGCAGATTTCGAGCGGTGCGGCGCGAGCGACGATATGAGCGAGGGAATCATCAGCTACGCGATCGAGACGCAGGGCGTGCAGATTGCTTTTTTAGCGCGGGAAAAAGAAGACGGCATTAAATTTTCCCTTCGCGGGAAGCCTTCTTACGACGTGGCGCAAATTTGCACGCGCTTTGGCGGCGGCGGGCACGTGTCGGCGGCAGGCTGCACGATCAATGGACCGATGCAAGAGGCGGTGCAGGCGATGCTTGATGCCATCGACGGCGTTTGGATCGCCCGGCCGTGAACGGTTTTCTTTGTATCCTCAAGCCGCCGGGCATGACGTCCAGCGATGCGGTCGTCCTCGTGCGCAAGCGCCTGCCGCGCGGCGCGAAGGTCGGCCATGCGGGTACGCTGGATCCGGAGGCCTGCGGCGTCCTGCCGGTCATGGTCGGCAAAGCGACGCGCCTCTTCGATTACCTAGTCGAGAAGGAAAAGGTCTACATCGCGCAGTTTAAGCCGGGGATCCGAACCGACACGCAGGATGCGTATGGAGAGGTGCTGACGCGGCAACCCGCCGATATTTCCCGGGCGCAGCTTACGGCTGTGTTCCCGGGCTTTTTAGGCACTGTGCTGCAAAGGCCGCCCATGTTTTCCGCGCTCAAGGTAGGCGGACAGAAGCTGTGTGATCTGGCGCGCGCCGGCCAGCGCGTCGAGGTCGCGCCAAGACCTACGGACATTCACGCCATCGATGTGATAGAAAAATTGGAGGACGGATCATTCCTCCTGCGCATTCGTTGCGGCCGGGGTACATATATCCGCACCTTGTGCGCTGACATCGGCGATGCGCTCGGCTGCGGGGCGCATATGGGGTATCTCCTGCGCGAACGGACGGGCCTGTTCGATATCGAGCAGGCTCATACCGTCGAGGAGATCGCGCGGACAGATGCGTTACAGCCGCTTCTTTTGCCCATCGACGCGCCGCTATCGTATCTCCCTTACGTCCGGATTGTGCGCGAAGCGGAGCGTTTTTGTCGGTGCGGCAATGCGCTCAGGTCGCATCAGTTGCAGGGAGAAATCCCTACCGGCGTGCCGTTACGCGCATACCTCGGGGAGGATTTTGCCGGAATAGGCCGCTATGACGGCCGGGAATTCAAGTTTGACGCAATGTTACTGGAGAGATAAGATGAAGCTTTTAACGCACGAGGCGCAGTGGCAGGGGTCTCAGACGGTTGTTGCGCTGGGCATGTTCGACGGCGTGCATATCGGTCACGCGCAGCTCATCCGCGTGGCGAACCACCTGGCGGCGCTGCACGATCTAAAGAGCGTCGTCGAAACGTTTTCAAACCATCCGCTTGCGGTGATCGCGCCCGAGCGCGTGCCGCCGATGCTAACCACGCGCTCGGAGAAGATCGCGACGATCGGCGGTTATAGGCCGGATGCGCTCGTCATCCGCCCCTTCGACGTGGCCTTTGCGGCCCTGTCCCCAGAAGCGTTCGTCGATTCGCTCGTCAATACGCTTCGCCCGCTTCATATCGTCGTCGGCTTCAACTACACGTTTGGAAAGCTGGGGGCCGGCACGCCGCAGATGCTGGGGGATCTGGGCAAGCGATTCGGCTTTGAAACGCATGTCGTAGGCGCGGTATCGCAAGGCGGGGAGACGGTGTCCTCTACGCGCGTGCGCGCCATGCTGCAGGCGGGCCGCATGGAGGAGGTCACCCGCATGCTCGGCCGCCCATACGCCTTGAGCGGCGAGGTCGTTCGCGGGAAGCAGCTTGGCCGGCGTTTGGGTTTTCCGACGGCGAATCTGTGTTGGCCGAAGGATAAGGCGATACCGCCTAAAGGCGTGTATTTCGCGCGCGTATGGATGGAGGGGGCCCCATATGTGGCGGTGCTCAACATCGGTACGCATCCGACGGCCCCGGAGGGCGCGCCCAGCATCGAGGCGCATTTGATCGACTTTGCGGGGGATCTCTACGGCAAGCATCTGCGGGCGGAGCTGTGGCATCATAAACGGACAGAGCGGCGCTTTGATTCGCTGGAAGCGCTCAAGGCGCAAGTGGCCGAGGATCGGGATGCGACCGTGCGCTTCTTTGAATCGCGCGCAAGGACTGGAAAAGCCGGAAATAAATAAAATTGGTATATTTACAAAAGCGTGCGGGCATGGTACAATAAATAGCGGGTCTTTTGAACCGTTTGCGCGGTTGGTCGATTCTCCGACGTCCTACCATGCTTATGGCGATGCCCGAACATAAATGGAGGTGCTTCAAATGGACAAGGAACGCAAGGATCAAATCATCAAAGAGTATGCCCGTCATGAGGGGGATACCGGTTCTCCTGAGGTTCAGGTCGCGCTGCTGACAGAGCGCATCAATCACCTGAACGAGCATTTGACGGATCATAAAAAGGATCATCACTCTCGCCGCGGCCTGCTGCTCATGGTTGGCCAGCGCCGTGGTTTGCTGGCGTATCTGAAGCAGACCGATATCGAGCGCTATCGTACGCTCATCGCGCGTCTGAACCTGCGCAAGTAAATCTGTGGGGCGAAAGGCTCGCCAAAGCCCCAGATGAAGAGCCGTTCGTTTGGGGGGATATCCCCTCCAGGCGGCGGCTCTTTCAGCATGTATTATGGATTGAGATGGAACCGGAAAGGAGACCCCTACATGCATAAGGTATTTGAAACGCAGCTGGCCGGGCGTACGCTATCGCTTGATTTTGGCAAATATGCCGGCTTGGCGAACGGTTCTGTGCTGGTGCGCTATGGCGAAACGGTCGTGCTGGTCGCGGCGACGGCGTCGGCAAAACCGCGCGAAGGCATGGACTTTTTCCCTCTGAGCGTCGATTTTGAGGAAAAGCAATACGCGGTCGGCAAGATCCCCGGCGGCTTTATCAAGCGCGAAGGCCGTCCCACGGAAAAGGCAATCTTAACGTCGCGCCTGATCGACCGCCCGATCCGCCCGCTCTTTAACAAGGGCATGCGCAACGACGTTCAGGTCGTAGCGACGGTGATGTCCGTCGATCCCGATCTGCCCCCGGAGATCCCGGCGATGATCGGCTCCTCCGCTGCGCTGTCCGTCTCCGATATCCCCTTCGGCGGCCCGACCGGCGCGGTCATGGTCGGCAGGGTAAACGGCGAGCTGGTGCTCTCCCCGACGGAGGCACAGCGTGCGCAGTCCGACCTGCATTTGGTCGTATCGGGCACGAAGGACGCTGTCATGATGGTCGAGGCGGGGGCCAAGGAAGTCAGCGAGGAGGTCATGCTCTCCGCAATTTTGTTCGCGCACGACCACATTAAAAAGCTCGTCACCTTTCAGGAGCAAATCGTATCCGAAATCGGCAAGCCTAAGGCGGATTTCCCGGTCGTCACGACCGGCGAGGACGTCAAGGCCGCCGTGCGGGAGTACGCGTACGACAAATGCGCCTGGTGTTTTGAAACGTTTGACCGCCATGAGCGTCAGGATCGCGAGGATGCGGTCAAGGCTGAGGTGCTGGAGCACTTTGCCGAGCGGTTTGAAGGCCGCGCGAGCGAGATCGGCGATGCGCTGTACTACCTGAACAAGGAAATCATGCGCAAGAAGATCCTCGAGCAGGGCGTTCGCCCGGATGGCCGTAATCTGCGCGAGGTGCGCCCGATCTGGTGCGAGACGAGCGTGCTTCCGCGCCCGCACGGCTCCGCCGTCTTCACGCGCGGCGAGACGCAGGTGATGACCATCGCTACGCTGGGCGCGATGGGCGATGCGCAGACATTGGACGGCCTGAGCAACGAGGATACTAAGCGCTACATGCACCACTATAATTTCCCGCCGTATTCCACCGGCGAGGCCGGCCGCCTGCGCGGTCCGGGCCGCCGCGAAATCGGCCATGGCGCCCTGGCGGAGCGTGCGCTGGAGCCCGTGATTCCCTGCGAAGAGGATTTCCCGTATGCCCTGCGCCTCGTGAGCGAGGTGCTGTCCTCCAACGGGTCGACATCTCAGGCCTCCGTATGCGGTTCTACGCTCGCGCTGATGGATGCAGGTGTACCGATCAAGGCGCCGGTCGCCGGCGCGGCCATGGGCCTCATCAAGGACGCTGAGACGGGCCGCGTGGCGGTGCTGACCGATATTCAGGGCCTGGAAGATTTCCTGGGCGATATGGATTTCAAGGTCGCCGGTACGATGAACGGTATTACCGCGATCCAGATGGACATCAAGATCAAGGGTATCGACGAGCCGATCCTGCGTCAGGCGCTATCGCAGGCGCTCGAAGCGCGGCTGCATATCCTGGGTAAGATGCTCGAGGCGCTGCCCGAGCCGCGCGAGAGCCTATCAAAGTATGCGCCTAAGATCATCCGCTTTACGATCAATCCGGAGAAGATCCGCGAAGTCATCGGGCCGGGCGGCAAGATGATCAACAAGATCATCGCCGAAACAGGCGTGAAGATCGACATCGAGGACGACGGGCGCGTGTTCATCTCCACCCCGGACGAGGAGGCCGCCACCAAGGCGCGCCGTATAATCGAGGGCATCGCCAAGGACGTCGAGGTCGGCGACGTATATACCGGCAAGGTCGTGCGCATCATGAACTTCGGCGTATTCGTCGAGCTGCTGCCCGGTAAGGACGGCATGGTGCACATTTCCAAGCTGGCCAACGGCCGCGTAGAGAAGTGTGAGGACGTCGTCAAGATCGGCGACGAGCTCGAGGTCAAGGTGGCTGAGATCGATTCGCAGGGCCGCATTAACCTGGTGCGCAACGATATCGTGTATGAACATCACGAGCCCGTGCGCCGTGCGCCGGCAGGAGATCGCCGCCCGCCGCGCCGCGAGCAACCAAACCGCCTGTAAAAGAAGGATATGGGGATGCGGCGAAAGCCGCATCCCTTTTATCGTATGGTTTGGGCATTTGCGGAAATGCTATATCAAGGTACGAAATCGGGCTGGCAGGCCAGGACTAAAGGAGCATAACCATGTACGATGAATTTACGTTGCCTAACGGGCTTCGCGTCATTGCAGAAAGAATCCCGCATTTCCGGTCCGTCAGCGTCGGGCTGTGGGTCGGCACAGGTTCCATGCAGGAATCCCCGGACGAGAATGGACTTTCTCATTTTATAGAACATATGCTCTTTAAGGGAACAGAGAAGCGCAGCGCCATGCAGATCGCCGAAGAGATGGATGCGATTGGCGGGCAGATGAACGCGTTTACCTCCAAGGAGTGTACGTGTTACTACGCCAAGGTGATCGACGAGCACTTTGAAAAGGCGCTCGACATCCTCAGCGACATGCTTCTGCACGCCTCTTTCCACCCTGAGGATTTGGAAAAGGAGCGTGGCGTTATCCTCGAAGAGATCGCGATGACCGAGGATACGCCGGAAGACCTCGCCTATGAGCTGCTCAGCGAGGCGTATTTTGCCGATCACGCCTTGGCCCGGCCGATTTTAGGGCCGGCCAGCGTCATACGAAGCGTCTCGCGGGAACAGCTGATATCATTCCATCATAGGCATTACCGCCCGGATAACACCGTGCTCTCCGTCGCAGGAGGCTACGAGCTGGAGCAGCTGCGCGCGCTGGCACAACGCTTCCTGGGCGATTGGGAGGAGCCTGTTCATCCATTCCGACAGGAGGCCTTTGCCGGTTGCGCCGCCGATGTAAAGACGAAGTGCAAGGATATCGAGCAGGTGCATCTGTGCTTTGGCTATCAGGGCATCCCGATGGGAACGGACGAGGCCTACCCGATGTCCGTGTTCAACAACATCCTGGGCGGGGGAATGTCCTCGCGTTTGTTCCAGAAAATACGCGAGGAAATGGGCGCGGCCTATTCGGTCTATACGTATCCGACCTCATACCCGGGCTGCGGCGTCTATGCCATCTATGCGGGTACGTCCATCGAGCAGGCGCAACATGTCATCGCGGAGATTCAAAATCAGGTACACCTTTTCCTGAAGGATGGATTTTCGGATAAAGAGTTTGTGCAGGCGCGCGACCAGCTCAAGGGCGGCTACATCCTGGGTCTGGAGAGCACCTCCAGCCGGATGTCTTCTATCGGGCGCAGTAAACTTTTGCTCGGGTACGCCAACGGGATCGACGAAGTCGTTAAAAAAATAGAGCGCGTAACGCGCGAGGACGTCATGGCGATCGCGCAACGCGTACTAGAGGGGCCTTATGCGGCCTCCGCCGTGGGGCGCAAGGTGGATATGTTGTGCTTGAAACAGTAAATGAACGCGACAAAAAAGACGCCGACCGGCGTCTTTTTTGTCGCGTTCATTTACATGCGGCGAAGCAGGGAAGTGACCTTGCCCAATACGGACATTTCATCGACGATGATGGGATCCATATAATCGTTTTCAGGCTGTAGACGAAAATGGCCGTTTTCCTTGTAGTAGCGCTTGACGGTCGCGTCATCCTCGATCAGCGCCACCACGATATCACCGTTGTTCGCATGCGGTTGTTTGCGGACGATGAGGAAGTCGCCGTCTAAAATCCCCGCGTTGATCATGCTTTCGCCGCGAACGCGCAGCACAAAATGCTCGCCCTCGCCCAGAAAATTGGCGGGCAGCGTAAACTGATCTTCGACGTTTTCCTGTGCGAGGATCGGTATGCCGGCGGTTACACGCCCGAGCACCGGTACCTGAACCATGTCCTGGCGATTGAAGGACGGATCGCCGAGCACCTCCATGGCGCGGGGCTTCATGGCGTCGCGGTGAATGAGGCCCTTCTTTTGCAGGCGTTGCAGATGCCCATGCACCGTGGACGTGGACTTGAGGCCGACCGCATCGCAAATCTCGCGAACAGACGGGGGATATCCCTTTTCTTGTATTTCGCTCTTGATAAAAGCCAGGATTTTGGCCTGATTGTCGCCCCGGGGCTTTTTCATGTGATTCCCACCTCGTGTACTTCGTTGCTAGGCACAGTATAGCATAAAAACGGACAAAAAACAAGCAATAATCAAACATTTGTTCGACTAAATGCGAACAAACGCAAAGGGTTTAGCCTGGGTAAACCCTTTCGGACGCGCGTGTTCGGACGATGCATTCGGTCGTTTTTTCAATCTCCGGCAACAAGGCGAGGAGCGATTGGAAGCGCCGGACATAATCTTCGCTGCGGGATAGGCCGATATCCGCCATAAAGCGCCTAAAGGCGCGTAGGCGTTGTACATAGAGCGCGGGCGCGTCCATTTGAAGGATAATATGACACCTCGCGAACGTCGCGCCCATCCAAAATACGGCGTCCTCGGGATGGGCGGATTGTAAGAGCTGCGCGCTCCCGCCGATGGCGATGGGCCGCGCAGCCGCGCTGATATCCTTACGGAAGCGATATGCGGCGGACGGCCCCGATGAGGCGGCAGCGAGATCGAACGTTACGCCAAGCTCTCGGATGTGCGCGCCAAGGCAGGCAGGATCGCAGCCTTGGCCTGTAAGCTGACGGCGCAAAGCGGGGTAAAAGGCCTCGACCCCGTATTGCA
>JAEYAR010000008.1 GCA_023404715.1 Bacillota bacterium
GTCCCCGCGTCCACTCCGATCCCCGAGCCCGACCCAGTCCCCGCGTCCACTCCGATCCCCGAGCCTCCCCCAGCGCTCGGCGATGCCACGCCGTCAGAAATCTGATCCCAATCTAAAATAGAGTACATTGAATGACAACGCGTAATCTACATCTATAAGCGACGCCGAAATGCATTTTGCTTCCGGTGTTTTTTATTTACACGCCGTCACGAAATGTACACTTATCGAAACGTCCGCCCCGGCAAAGGAGGTTCACCATGATGCGCATCGCCATTTGCGACGACGACATCCCGACGCTGGAAAGCGTATATAAGCTGGTCAAAACCTACGCAGACGCTCATCTGGAAACCGAATTCCTCATCCGCCGCTTTCATTCCGTCTACGACCTGCTCGAGTGCCTGGAGAGCAGGGAGCGCAACTTCCATATCTACCTGCTCGACATCCTCATGCCCCTGCTCAACGGCATCGAGCTGGGCGTGCAAATCCGCAAGAACGACATGCACGCCGCCATCCTCTACCTCACCACCTCGCCGGAGTACGCCCTCGAATCCTTCAAGGCGTCGCCGGTCACCTATCTGATCAAACCCGTCGAGCAGGAGCCCCTCTTCGCCGCCTTGGATCGCTGCCGTAGCCAGCTACAGCAAACCATGGATACCCATGTGCTCGTGCGCGTCAAAGACGGGCTGACAAACATCCGTTTTTATCAGATCGTCTACGCCGAATACCTGCGCCATGCGATCGTATTCCACCTGTCCGGCGGACGAACCGTGCAGAGCATGGTGCTGCGGGAGTCCTTCACCGCCTTTGCACAGAAGTATCTTGCAGATCCACGCTTCATCCGTCCGCACGCCGCTTACATCGTGAATATGGATTACGTGCAGGCGTTGACCGCAAGCGATTTTGAACTGACGGATGGAAGCGCGGTCCCCATCTCCAAGCGCGTGTACAGCGAAATAAAAAAGTTGTACATGGATTATTTGCTTACCGGAAACGAGGTCACCCTCCTATGACGATCTTTCTCACGCTCTCGCAATACGTCATGCTCTTCAACTCGGTCTTCGTGTACATCATGCTGTTCGAATCGCGCCTGTCCAGGCGGGCGACGTGCGCTTCCATCACCGTCCTGGTCGCGGCGCTCATCGTCGTCAACATGGGCGGCCTCTATATGCTGGGCGCCGAGCGGATGGCGCAGCTGCTGGGCTTTACCTGCACGCTGCCCAGCCTCCTCTTCTTTCTGGCCATATCGCGGTATCGCGGTATGCGGTTTCTCTTCACATTCTGCGTCGCGGACGTCCTGTGCCTTTGGATCGGCGATATCACCGCGCTGATCAATCTGATCCACGGCGAATGGAAATATCCGGCGATGCTGCTGGCGCGCACCCTGCTCTATGCCGCACTCGACTACTACATCTACTTTTTCCTGCGCAGGGATTATCGCACCGCCCAGCGCCTGCTGAAGACCGGTTGGGGCGGTTTTACAGGCGTCTGCGTGCTCTTTTACGTGTTGCTCCTCGTATCCACCGCCTATCCCACCCTCATTTGGCTGCGCCCGCAGGAGCTGCCGACCTACGTGTTCATCCTCATCGTCATCCCCTTTGTGCTCTATTCCATGCTGTATACCATCACGCGCCAAGTGCGCTTTCAGCTCGCGGATGCGCAGCAAAAAATGGCCCGCATTCAGCTCGACGCGATGAACCGCCAGTTAAACAGCCTGCTCGCCAACGAGGAGCGCATGCGCATCTATCGTCACGACGTCCGCCACCACGTCAACCACCTGACCAGCGTGCTGCAGGCGGGCGACTGCGCCGCCGCGCTGGATCTGCTCGACCAATTCGGCCAACGCAATGCCGCGCTGCAGGCCAAGCGCTACTGCGCCAACCCCACCGTCAACGCCATGCTGGTCCACTACCTGCAGGACGCGCAATCACAGGGCATCACGTTAAACGCGCAGTTCGACGTCCCCGCCGACCTGTCCATCGACGCGATCGATCTGTCCACCATGCTCGCCAACGCGCTGGAAAATGCCTGCAACGCGTGCGCGAAGCTTCAGCCCGCGCAGCGCCGGATCGACATCTTCTGTGGCTGCAAGGCCGCACAGTTTCTGCTCGAGATCTCCAATCCGTTCGAGGGAACCGTCCGCTTTGACGAACGGGGCCTGCCCGTTAGCGCCTCCAGCGAGCACGGCGTCGGGTCGCTGAGCATCACCGCGTTTGCCCGCAAGTACAGCGCCGTTTGGGATTATCAGACCGAGGGGGGCGTCTTCCGCCTCCGGTTGCTGATACCGCTGCCCGCCGGGATAACGCCGAAAACCGGCGAAGCGTCCAGGCTCTCCATATAAAAATCAATTACCAGTAAAAATAAAAAAAGAGGACCGTTCATCGTCCTCAATTTTCCATGAAGCCCTGGTTTCTTCGTTTCGTGTCGACCGGTAGCGCTCTCCTTACCGCAGCAGCGGCAGGCTGCCGGTCAAGCGGTTGACCCGCTTGGCTTCGCCCACTAGGGCGATGCCCAGGTAGTCCAGCTCCGCCTGGGACGCGTCGCCCAGCCGGCGGACGTATTCGCCGTAATCGCGGCATTTTTGCGCGACGTCCGTAAAATCCACGACGAAGAGCGCTTCGTCAGCCGCCGCTCGAGCGCGTAGCGCACGCAGCTCCTGCGCGTTCGACCGCAGAACCGGCACCGGCACGTTCACGATGCCCGGATGTACCCCTCCGGTCCCGTCTGCAACGTCCGCGCCGACGATCTGCGGAAACCGTTTGCCCAGCGTCGCGCCCAATATCGCCGCCGCGTTGCTCAGCGCACCCAGCGGCAGCGCCTCGTCCAATATGATCACGCATTTGCTTGCGTCCATGCCGATTCCTCCCTCGTATGTACCGAAGAAGTATACCGCATGAGCGCCGGGTTTTCTTGTACGAAAGTGCTTTTCATCTGCACAATATAACGGCGGCGGATCAGACGATCCGCCGCCGTTATATTGTAGAATCAATCCCTGTACATCGTGCCCACGTAGACGATGGGCTTGACCGCCTTATACGTATCCTGATACTTGTAATCCTTCGAAATCGGCATGCCGTCCTTAGACGTCACCAAGTACACGTTGACCTTGTAGCCCTCGGCGCCCTCGCGGTAGACGTGCTCTTCGTCCACATACGTCACGTACGTCTGATCCTTATCCTGCCGGTATTCGGGGGTCGGGATCGGGATCGTCTCCACGATCTCGTTTTCCAGCTTGTACGTATACCCGTTCGGATCGGGCCGACCATAGATGCGGAAGACGCAGCTCTTGCCCTTTCCCTCCGACTCGGCTTGGATGTAGATGTCCGCTCCCGTGTTGTTTTTGAATACGAAGTCCGGCCCGTTGTCTGCGACCGTGGCGTCCAGGCCTTTGTCGAGGTAGCCTACGACCAAGCCGTGGTTCGAGCGCTTCACGATCTCCAGCCCTGCGCCGACCACGGCGTTGTACAGCGTGGAGGATACCTGGCAGATACCGCCGCCAAACCCGTCTACATATTCGCCATAGGCGATCTCCTGAGCTGGGAACCAGCCGTTGCGCTCCGTGCGCTTGCCGGTCACCTTGTTGAAGGAGACGGACTCGCCCGCCTTTACGACCATCCCGTTAAAGTAGGCGCAGCCCTTGGCGACGTTCGCCAAACGTCCCTCCGTGTTGCCGCTGTTGTTTCGCAGCGGCGTCTTAAAGGTAGAAAGCAGCACAATCTCGCTCTCCAGCTGCGCGCGCGTGACCGAGGGCGCAATGACCTGCGGATCGAGCGTCACCGTGCCGGATTCCAGCCGGTCGACCATGCCCATGATCTCTTCATGCGCGGCGGTCGTATCCAGCACGTAACCGACGGATTCCTGCGTATAGGTGAAGGGCGGCACCTTCGTGTCGTCGGGGATCCGCTGGGCATCTACCGGCGGGGTATCCACCTGCGCCTTGATCGTCGCAAGCAGGCTGTCGATGCCGCTCAGGTCGTAGGCGAGCGTGGTATAACGCTTGATCGGCTCTTTCTCCAGCGCCTTGATCTGCTGGTAACGCGCCTGAGTCGACCCCGTGCGCCCGATCGCCCAAAGCTGGTTGATCTGGTCGCCCACGTCGTAGCGCATGTTGATCGTGCTGGGCGTGATTCGCCCGACCTCCGAACCGTTCGACACGATCTGAACGCTCCACGAGCCGATCGAGGCCACGACCTGCTCCGACACCGCCTCGAGCGCCTGTTGCTGGGTCATGCCGCCGATCGCGATGTCGTTAATGTAGAGATTGGGGTAGAACACGCCCGCCCCCTTGTCGATCGTCTGTTTTACGTCCATCACGTACATGCCGCCCATGCCGATGCCCGCGAGCAGCACGACGAGCACCAGCACCGCGGGCAGCATGCTGTGCCCGCGCCGCCCGCCGGAGGAGTCCTTCCTACGGGGCGGCTGCTTAGGCGTGTAGCGCGTGTTTTGCGTCCCTGCGCGCGAATAGCCGTTTCGCCCCGACGCCGCCTTGCGGGCGGCGCCTTGCGCGGCCGATGCCGCAGGCTTTCTCGGCGCGGTCCGGGGCGCGGGCTTCGCCGCAGGCTTGGCCGCTGCCCGCGTCGTGGGGCGGGCAGCGGTCTTGCGC
>JAEYAR010000018.1 GCA_023404715.1 Bacillota bacterium
GTACAGATCCATGCTGTGGACAGGGAAGGCGACGCGCTGCGAGTAGAATTGACGGCTCAAAGCAACGTCTGGAAGTCGCGCCGATTTATTTGGAAATTTGAACCGGGTCGGGTGATCTATCACCATAGAGCGGAGGGAACAGGTGCGTTGGGGCGCTGCTTTTTCTTTTCAAGCGGTCGGCCCGGGTTATACGATCCCGGCGATTCAGACGGCTACAATACAAACGCGGCTTTTCTGGTTCCGGGCTATCATACATTCAACCCAAACCTCGCCAATAGAACGGAGTTCGACATTTCTCAGCCCGGTTTTGTAGGCGTGGGACGCAGCGAAAGCATCGGTCACGCGGGCTACATCAATATTGAGCGGTATTACGGGCTGTTTTCACCGGGCCCGCTCTGCTTTGCTTTTCATCAGGGCGATGCGGCGATGGGCCTGGGCATTGGCGCAAAGCCGGGGGCATACCGGTTTAACGGTCTTGAGTATTCAGGCTGCATGAAGTTCGGCGCCTCTTTCCATGTGCAGTACATGGGCTATACGCGCGCCGAGGGGGCCTTTACATCGCCCGAAGCCGTGTTGGTCTTTGGATACGGCCCTTTTGCGTGTCTGGAACACTATGTCGATTGGATCGATGCGTATCACTATGGAACGCAGTTTCGTTTTCCAGAAGCCCCTTGGCACAGACGACCGATTTTTTGCGGCTGGGCTGAGCAGACGGCGCTTTGCCCTGCCGAGCAAGAGCCCAGCGCGCGTGCGACACAGACAAACTACGAAGCTTGGGCTCAGGAGCTGGACGCGCGCGGCGTGCCGTACGGAACGATCGTGGTGGACGATAAGTGGCAGAAGCATTACGGTACGTTCGAGGTCGACGAGGAAAAGTGGCCGGACATGCCGGGTTTCGTGCGCCGTCAGCACGAAAAGGGCCGGCGCGTGCTGCTGTGGATTCCGGCTTATCAGGCGGAGGGTGTTCCGGAGGCGTTTTGCGCGAAAGACGAGGCGGAAAAGCCTTTGTTCGCGGCGCCGGGCATGGCGCAATACGATGCTTTTGTTCGGGAAGGTATTATACGGCTCGTACGAAAGACGGACATTGACGGTTTCAAAGAGGATTGGATTGGGCGTACCGGCGACCGGCCCGGCATCAGGGATTACGGCATTTTGCACGGAATCGAAATGGTGAGGCGGTTTCAATATGTCGTACACGACGCGTTGCATTCGGTCAAGCCGGACGCGTTGCTCGAGACACAGACGCCCAATCCGCTTTTTCGCGAGTCTTCCGACATGCTTCGGCTAAACGACATCTGGTTTGCAACGCGCGAGCTATCGGAAATGATGCGCGAACGCGCGCGAATCGCCCGAATCGCAGGGTGGAAGCTGCTGGATTGCGATAACGCGTCGCCTACGACCATCGATGAATGGATGCGGTATGCCCAGGCGCAGCTGCACTTGGGTGTGCCTTCCCTATACTTTCTGACGGAAACCGAATCCTCGCATGAGCCGATGACGAGAGCCCAGGGCGATTACCTCGCGGCCATTTGGCGTGAATACATCCGAAAGCAGGCGCTATAGGTAAAACTACGGGGATTACGCCGGCCCCTCGCATGTGGCATCAAAGAGAAAATTGCAATGTGTTTGTTAGCGTGATATACTGAATGCGTGACGACGCGTTAGGAGAGAGGGATATGGCGCGTAAACCGGCGATGGGCATACGCTTCAAGCTTTGTTGCTCCTATATGGCGCTCGTGCTCTTGCCGACCCTATTGGCGGGGATGCTGCTCTATGCGCGCACGATTGGCAATATCCGCGCGCAGATCGGCGCGGATTTAGACGCTGAAATGCGGGAACAGGCGTCTGCTATCGACCAACGCGAACGGCAGATGGAAGAAGCGGCAAAAAACTTTATGACCCTCAACGAAATTACGCGGTATATTAGCGGCCTGTATTTTGACGAAAGCGAGTTGATCATCGCCTACAACCAGCGCATACGCGCGGCCTTTCAGTGGTTTGACAATACGGCGCCCAGCCCCATGCGCATCAACTTTTTTATCGATAGCGATGCGGTGTCGGAGGACGGCCATTTTCACTGCATGCGCGTCTATGCGAAGGAGCCTTGGCTCTTGCGGGCGAGCAGCGCGCTCGCACAGCAATCGTCTTATTGGGAGGGGGCGCATGCGGCGCGGAGCTATCGATACGCGCCGGGCGGGGAAGCGCGTGTATTCTCCCTGTTTCTGTCATCTCCGCTGCTGAAAAATGCGATATTGGAATTGGAGATCGGCGTGCAGGAGCTGGTCGGGCAAAGGCCGCGTTTTGCCTGTCTTAATGCCGATACATTGGAGGTGCTCTGCGCGCAGACGAATTTGCCCGTAGGCGTGCAGTTGCAGGTCAGCGCTGATTTGCTCGAGAATGCCGCGCATACGCTGGTGGAAACGACATTCGGCGATGCACAGATTCTTTTGCGTTCGGTAAAGCTGAGCGACTTGAATGCGTATCTGGTGCATTGGACGGAATATGCGTCGATGAAGGATATGGTTCGCTCGGCGCTTGGCATGTTTTGCGGTATTTTGATTCCGCTGACCGTGTTGCTGTTTGCACTGACGTGGATTCTTTCAGGCCGCATGTCGCTACGTGTGCGCCGCATTACGGATGCGGTGGAATCGATGTACCATAACCGCTACGACATCCGCCTGCCAGTGGATTCCACGGACGAGTTGGGCGCTCTCGCGTGGCATATGAATGAGATGGCGGAACGGATCGACAACCTGCTCAACAAGGTACTGCTGGCCGAAATGGCGGCCAAGGATGCGCAGCTGAGCGCACTGCAATCGCAGATTAACCCGCACTTTATTTACAATTCGCTTGAGACGTTTTGCATGATGGCCGAGCTGGGGGACAACGGAAACCTTGGCGAGGGAATTGCGGAGATGGGCGAGCTCATGCGATACAACTTGTCGGGCAGGCGTGAGGCTACATTGCGCGAGGAAATCGACAATGTGAGGCTGTATACAAACCTGCAGAATATCGTAAACAACGATCGCATTACGCTCAAGGTTCTTTCAGACCCGGCGCTTGACGATTTGCCTATGCCCAAGCTACTGCTTCAACCCCTTGTGGAGAACGCCATCCTGCACGGTATGGATCCAAGACGCAACCTTCACATCGAGGTGAACATCCGGAAAAGCGGGACAGGCGTATGCATTCGCGTCGGGAATGACGGAAAGCCGATTCGGCCGGATCGGTTGCGGCAGATTCAAAGAATGCTGAGCAGGAATAGCGTCGATCCGCTCGCATCTTTTGACGATTGCCTGGCCCTGATGAACATCAGCAGAAGGCTCAAGCTGTTGTACGATATGCGCGCTACGGTGGGCGTTTTATCCGACACGCACGGTACACAAGTGCGGATCGATATACCCTATGGGAGGGATAGCGCATGAGGGTTCTCATCGCGGAAGATCAAAACGTGATTCGGCAGGGGCTCAAAAAGATTATCGGTGAAATGCCGGGCATGGATGTGGACGGGGCGGCGGATGGCGCTCAGGCTTGGGAGATATATGAGCGCCTTCCGGCGGACCTCGTCGTAACGGATATCGTGATGCCCGACATGAACGGGCTAGAGTTGATCGAGCATATCAGCTCGGCGGACGACGCCTGCACGGTCATCGTGATCAGCGGACACGATAAGTTTGAATACGCCCGGCGGGCGATGGAGTACGGCGTACGCGACTACCTGCTCAAACCCGTGAGCAGAGAAAAAATATTGAGCGTGCTGCGTCAAAGAAAAGGTGAGTTCGACCAGCGGTACGATCGGCAGGAAAAGCTTTTTCGCACTTCTTGGGGCCTCGCCGTCGCAATGAAGGAAGAGCAGCTGAAAGACGAGCTTGAAGGCATGAAATGCCCCTCCTCCGGGAAACTGGTCGTCGCGAAATCTACCGCCGGCGCTTGTCCGCTGGCGCAAGACACCGGGTTTCTTTTATGCCGGCGGCTTGCACAGATCAGCGAAGATACGGCGTTGTTCGCCGCGTACGGCGCTTTTGAGTCGGCCTACTGTAATTCGGATATCGTACAGGCGGACGTTCTCGTGGAAAAGGGAGAGGATTTGTCCCTCGCCATTGCGCGGCTGGCTGGAAGATGGAAGGGACAAGAGGACGGCGTTTACGATGGGGCCGTCCGCCGCGTACTGATGTACGTAAGTAGACATTACGGCGAGGCGCTTTCGTTGCAGGGGGTGGCGTATGAGATAGGGCTACATCCCAACTATCTATCAGCCCTGTTTACGCGCAATATGCATTGTGGTTTCACGCGATATCTGCAGCGGCTTCGGGTTGAGCGTGCGAAGACATTGCTACGTACGACGAACAGGAAGATAAACGATATCGCTACAGTCGTAGGGTTTACGGACGGAAAATACTTTGCCAAGGTGTTTAAAGCGATCACAGGGATTTCACCGCAGCAATACCGCAGCGAATGAACGAATGCATATAAAACGAGGAGGAATACAGATGCTGGCTCAGACACCGCCCATGGGGTGGAACTCATGGAACACATTTGCCGAAAATATCAACGAGGAGTTGATCTTTCAAACGGCGGATACTCTGGTTGAAAAGGGGTATCTCGCGGCAGGGTACGAATATCTGGTCGTCGACGACTGCTGGAGCCTGCGCGAGCGGGATGGGAACGGCCTGCTCGCGCCCGACCCGGCCAAGTTCCCGCACGGGATGAAGGCCATCGCCGATTACGTCCACGCCAGAGGCCTCAAGTTCGGCATGTACTCCTGTGCCGGCGTGCGTACCTGTGCGGGTTACCCCTCCAGCTTCGACCATGAATTCGTCGATGCGCGCACGTTTGCCGGCTGGGACGTGGACTTTCTCAAGTACGATTTCTGTAACTTCCCGCAGAACGGCGAGTGCAAGATGCGCTATCATACCATGAGTATGGCGCTCAAGGCCAGCGGCAGGGAGATCCTCTACTCGGCCTGTAACTGGGGTCAGCAGGAGCCCTGGCGCTGGATGCGCTCCATCGGCGCGCATATGTACCGCTCGACGGGCGACATTCTGGACAACTTCCGCTCCTTTACCGACATCGCCAAATCGCAAATTGAGCATCTGTGCATGAGCGCGCCGGGATGCTTCAACGACATGGACATGCTCACCGTCGGGATGTTCGGCAAGGGGCACGTCAGTTTAGGCAAGGTCTGTACGTTTGAAGAATATCGCCTTCAGTTCTCGCTGTGGTGTTTATTTGGTGTGCCGCTCATGATGGGCTGCGATTTGCGTGCGCTTAGCATCGAATGTGAAGCGCTGCTGAAGAACGAGGCGCTCATCGCCATCGACCAGGACGCGGAATGCCGCCCGCCCTATCTGGTTCGTTGCGGCGACGTGACCGTGCCCAATCCGGATCCCAAGCCGGGCGAGTATCCCTGGATGAGCGTCAAGGACTGCACCTATACGTTCATACGGCATCTGGCGAATGGCGAATTCGTGCTCGCCTTCTTTAACCTTTCAAAGCATGAGGCGCAGATCACCTGTCTGCTTTCGGACATCGGCCTGCCTTACCCTTCGGGGGTCGGTATGAAGCTTTGCGACGTATTCACCGGTGAAGAGATCGGCGTGCGGCGCGATGCGTTCGGGGTTAGGGTGCCGGGACACGATTGCCGGTTGTACCGCTGCCGCCTCGTACGCTGCGATGGATAGGTGCATCGCCTGCGGCCGCGCGCTGTGCCCGGACGAGGTCGCTCTGACGCGCAAGCTGGTCAATCGCGGCGCACGCGCGTATTATTGCCTGACCTGCCTGGCGCAGCGCTTTGAGGTAAAGGAAGACGAACTGCGCATCAAAATCGAGCAATTTCGAGAGATGGGCTGCACATTGTTTGTTCAGCATGAGGAACTTTGAGAAAGACAGGGAGGGAACATCATTGCCGGTACGCATGATCAAAAAGGAAGAACTGCTTGAATGTGAAAAGATCCAGAGCGTCGCCTTTGTCTACGCGCTGGATACCGCCGAGCTAGAAAAGAAGATTGCCGAAGGGCCGGATCCGGCGAGCCCCTATATCGGTTATGTCAACGATGAGAACGTCATCACGGCGTGCATGGAACTGCCGGCTTATCAGGCGCGCTATGAGGGCGATTGGGTGCGCATGGTGGGCATCGGCGGTGTCGCCTCGCTGCCGGAATACCGTTTCGGCGGGGCGATACGCCAGATTTTGCAGACGGCTTTGCTTAAGATGTACGACTCCGATGCGGTTTTTTCCGCGCTCTACCCTTTTTCGCACCCCTATTACCGCAAGTTTGGCTATGAGGTATGCCAGACGACGACGCAGTACGAGTTGCCGGTCCAGGCGTTATCCAAGTTTCGCTATACGGGCAAGGCGCGTATGCTCCGTCCCGGGGATCCGATCGACGGCCTGAAGACGGTTTTTGACGCCCACTTTTTGCGCTACAATATGGCGATTCGCAGAGAGGAGCGCCATTGGAAAAGGGTCCTCGGCGAAGATACGTATAAAGAGCGTGTCTATACCTATTTGCTGGAGGGCGAGGACGGCCCCAGCGCATACGTCGTACTGGCAGCCGAGGATGCGGGGCCGTTTGAAAAAGCCGGAAATGTGCGCGAAATCGGCTTTGTACGCCCTGAGGGCCTTCGGGATGTGCTGGGCTTCCTCTATCGCTTCGCGGCCCAATACGGTAAGCTGCGCATTCCGCTGCCGGACGACATCCCGCTGACGTCTCTGGTCGACGAGAGCTACGACTTGAAGGTCGTCTACAGCAACCATCAGATGACACGCGTCGTCAACGTGGAAAAGGCGCTCCGGCTCAAACGCCATTTCGAGGGCGCGGCCTATACGCTGTGCGTGCGTGACGACGGGATTGCCCAAAACGACGGGGTTTTTTGCGTGTGCTGCACAAACGGCGAGGTGGCCGTCGAAAAGAAAGTGGGGGTAGCCAACGTCGACCTATGTGTGGACGTGCGCACGCTGGCGCAGCTGCTGCTGGGATTTTTGTCGGTCGACGAGGCGATGTACAAAGCGGACGTGCAGGTCAACTCAAATATTGAAACGCTGCGCGGCGTCTTTACCAAGCGAGGAGTCTTTCTGACGGATCATTTTTGAGGCGGTTCTGGGGTACGATGCAATAGAGAGCCTGCCGGGCGGAGATCGTAATTTCCGTCCGGCAGGCTCTTTGACTTAACTTTTCTGGCTTTGTCCGACGCGCTCGTGCGCGTTCTGCGGGGCCGGCGCTTCCAAATCCCCACAGGCGTAAGCCATGGCGCTGAGCGCTGCGAGCAGCTGCTGCGCGACGCATACGCGCTCTTCGCTGAAGGGGATCCCTTCACGAAAGTATACGGGATCGCCAGCGAGCAATTCGCCACGCCGCGGCGAACAATAGAGCGGAATAAAGGGAAGCGGCTTGCCTGTGCGCTTTCGATACAGGGGATCGAGCTGCAAAAAGCCCTCGTACATCTCGCCCATGAGAGGGGATTCGTCCGCATAATCGACGTCCGGGGCGATAAGAAGGCTATCGCCGTGGATCAGGGCCTCGAGCGACTGATTGAAGGTATCCCGCAGATGGGTCAGGCTGCGGTGTACGGGGATCGCGCGGCAGCTCTTGACGAGGGCGCTGACGAATAGAGAGAGCGGCGCACAGACGGCGCGGGCGAATGCCATGGGCCAATGCAGTCGCTGGGGAAAGGTGTAGCCCACGTATTGACGATAGCACTCCGGGTATGAAAAGAAGACGTGCAGCACCCAGGGCCTCGGCGGGACCGGCAGGGAGCGCATCACCTGGATGGGGCCGCGTAAATTTTGATGGTGCACGACGTACACGGCGCATGCAGGCAGACTGTGTGCGCAGCGTATGCATAGGGGTTTTTGCGCCGTATTGAGGAAGAATCGAACGATCTTATACAGGAGTCCCACATAGTCCGCCCCTTTCGGCATCGTCTTATCATATGCAGGATACCCCTATTATATCAAATCAAAATCAACATGGAACGGATTTAGCATATTTTTTTAGAAATATGAAACGCCCCAACGCTGGGCGCCGGGGCGTTTGTATCAAAGCAGGTTATAGCGGCGGATCAGCTCTTCGATGACGGTGCTGGAAACCTTGTGCAGCGCCGTCTTGCCGGCGACCTCGGCGAGGAAGGGCAATTTCATCTCCGATAGCTTTTTACCGTCCATCATTTTGGCGGTGGAGTCGAGCAGCACGCGCACGTCGTAGCAGGAGTTAAAGACCTCCGGTACGCCGCGATCCACATCGAGCAGCGTGTAGACGGCCTCCATCGCCGTGCGCACGGAATACTCCGTGGTGAAGACCGTATCGCGCACGGTATCGGCGAACTGGCCGATGAAAGCAAAGTTTACGCACCCCTCCGGCACGACCTTGGGACGGTCGCCCTTCGTGCGGGGCATAAAGAACGCGGTGATATAGGGCATCATGCAGGGGATGCAGCGGGCGGAATGCACGGCCATGTCGTGAATTTGATCCTCCGGCACGCCGATGTGATAGAGCCACTCCTCGGTGACCTCCGTGCCTGTGCATTCGCGCATAGGCTTCTTGACAAAGTCGCCCGGCCGATCTGTAAACAGGCCGTATACCCAGACGACGAGCTGGTCTTTCGGCTGCGCTTTGAAGTGCGGCTGACGGTTGATCGTCCAGCTCATGAGCCAGCCGGAGTCCTTTGCGGTCACGATGCCGCCGGTGACGACCTTGCCGCTGAAGGGATCGCGCTTACAGATCTTCTCCAGATACGGGGGGATGCGCCCGTCCAGCGTGGTGACGGTGGCGGACTCCCAGTTTGTCGCCTCGATATGCGTGCAAAACTTATCGGGTCGGCCAAACGACGGGTCCTGCCCGGCGATGTTGCGCCACAGCTGCCAGCAGCCGCCCTCGCCGGGCTGCCCCTTGAATTCGGGCGCATGGTCGTTGTCGCCCAACGTGGCGTTTTCCGTGCAGCTGCCGTTGGTGACGAAGACGAGATCGTCCTCGGTGAGCTGGATGCGCATTTCCCGGCCGTCCTTCTGGCAGAGGATCTCCCTTGCGGTCTTTTTGCCCGCCGTGATGTCGAACAGGACGTTCGTGACCTGCGTGCCATACTGAAAGTCGACCTTATGTTTTTCCAGGTACTTCACCATGGGCAGGATCAGGGATTCGTACTGGTTGTATTTCGTGAACTTGAGCGCGGAGAAGTCGGGCAGGCCGCCGATATGATGGATAAAGCGCTGGATGTACAGCTTCATCTCAAGGGCGCTGTGCCATTCCTCAAAGGCGAACATCGTGCGCCAATAGAGCCAGAAGTTGGAGGAGAAGAAGGCGTCCGTAAAGACGTCCTCGATCTTTTTATCGTACAAATCCTCGTCCCGGGTGAGGAAGAGGCGAATGATCTCCAGCGACGCTTTCTCGCTCAGCGCGAACTTGCCGTCTGTGTGCGCATCCTGGCCCCGATTCACGGTCGCGCGCTGCAAGGAGTAGTTGGGATCGTGCTTGTTGAGCCAGTAGTATTCGTCGAGCACGGAGTTTTCCGGGTTTTCGATAGAAGGGATCGAATGAAACAGATCCCACAGGCACTCAAAGTGGTTCTCCATCTCGCGTCCGCCTCGGATAATGAAGCCCTTTTGCGGGTCGCAGATGCCGTCGCATGCGCCGCCGGGTAGATCCAACTCCTCGAGAACGTGGATGTGCTCGCCCTTCATTTGTCCGTCGCGAACAAGAAAGCACGCAGCTGCAAGGGAAGCGAGGCCCGAGCCTACGAGATAAGCGGACTTTTGATCGACGTTCGCCGGTTTTTCCGGGCGAGCGAAAGCTTCGTAATTGCCGTTGCTGTAATACATATTGCATACCTCCGATTGATTTTTTCTTGGGTGATCTTTGTATGCCTGTATGATACAGCGAACGGGCGGCAGACGCTATAGACAGATGAACGGAGCTGTTAAAAGATTGAACAGCTCCGCTTCAATGTAAAAACTTTGTACAGCGGGCGCGGTTTGTCCAACGGGAAATATGATTCGATAAATGACGAAATAAATTTGACAAATTGATTTGACGGATGTATAATAAGAAGAAAAGGAGGGATCCGCATTGAAAACATGGGCGGACGATCTACGCGCCTTTTTGGACGAAGAGATGAAAGCATGTCAGGCCCGCGAAGACGTTCTATCGGCGGACTTAAGGGCGGATGAGGCCGATCTGGAAAAAGTCAGGGCAAACGTATATGGGATCTTTAAGACGCTACTCGATTCGGCGGAGCGCAAAGCGCCCGGAGGGATGGAAAAGCAGTGGTTTACCGAAAAGCTGCAGCAAATCCCTATGAACTGGCAGGCGGCGCTCGTTTCGGCGCACGAGCATGCGGATGCCAAACGGGTCATGGTCGAAGAGGCGAAACTGAAGGCGGTGCGCAAAATTCGTGAGCGGGTTGAACGGGGGGAACGTACATGACCGAGGCAGAGGCGATTCAGCTCTTCAAATGCCTTGCGGATCGCTCGCGCTTGCAGATTCTCAAGTCGCTCAATCAGGAGGACATGTACGTAGAGCGCTTGGCGCAGCGTCTGAACCTGTCGCCCTCCACCGTGTCATTTCATCTAAAAAAACTGGAAGAGGCAGGCGCGGTGCGCACATATAAAAGCCAATATTACGCGATGTACTCCCTGTGTAGGCCGGTGTTTGATACGCGCATACTCGATATCATCGCCGAGGAATCGGAGGAAGCCACAGAGCAGGCCTGCCGGGACGCGGCATACCGGCGCAAGGTGATCGATGCTTTTTTTCACTATGGGAAGCTGACGACGATTCCAACCCAGCGCAAAAAACGGCGCATCGTGCTGGAGAAAATTGTGGACTCGTTTGAAAGCGGGAGGCTGTATTCTGAACGCGAGGTCAATCTTGTGATTGCGGATTACAACGAGGACTTTTGCACGATCCGTCGGGAATTGATCGCCGAACAGCTGATGAATAGGGACAAGACGGGATATTGGCGCACGCAGTTGAGGGAGGAGGAAGAATAAAATGGTGATTGCGATCATTGGGGAAAGCTGTACCGGCAAGTCCACGCTGGCGAGAGGGCTACGGGATGCGCTTAAGGCCGATGTGTTTTCTGGGAAGGACTACCTGCGCTTCGCCAAGGGAGAGGCACAGGCAGCCTGTGTGTTTGCGGCCCGTCTACAGGCATGCGCAACGGGGACGGAGTCGATCGTTTACGTCGTGAGCGAGCGAGAACAGCTGGGTTTGCTTCCGGCGGGCGCTGTACGCGTGTTGATGACGTGCGACTTACAGACGATCAAGGCGCGCTTTTCGGCGCGAATGCAGGGCAGAATGCCGTTGCCCGTGGCTGATATGCTTGAAAAAAAGCACGGCCTTTTTGACGCAGAAGCATGCGATTTACGGTTGGACGCAGCGGTAGGAACGCCCGAGGAAGCACGCGAAACGGTGCTGAGGTATCTGGCAGCACGCGATGCGGAATAAGAAAAAAGCCAGACGGCGCAAGGTAGCCGTCTGGCTTTATATGGGCGGGCGAAAAAGCCGAACTTGACACGAAAAATAAAACGGAACTTATCGCTTCCGGCGAGGAGCATGTCAATGGCTATCTGATTTCTCTGGAAGGATGAGCGCTATCACCATGAACAAAAGGCCTACGGCCAATAATCCCCAATAGCCTATGGAAAATACAGACGGGTATTTATCTGAGATTTGAAACAGCGTTAGCTTTCCCCAATCCATCGCGGAGAACAAGCCGATGCTTTTCCAAAAGCCATAGGTCATTGAAAAAACCCAAGCGCCCAGTAACCCCCCAAGCACGGCGCTGAACGCTTTTCGAAAACCGCCGCCACCGGTTGCGGCCACGCAGGTGCCCGGACAGGTTCCAACCGTGCCGAACCCGATACCGAATATTAGGCCGCCGATTACTACACCCAGGTTTACGCCTTTAACACTCAGATGTGCTTGGTTGAAAATACCAAGCAAGCTGAATATGGAAAGCAGGGTGCTGGCAAACCCGACCCCGAAGACGATAATTTTCATAATCGTCAAGTTTTCAAGCCTCAACATGGCAATTAACTTTTTTGGAGAAGAAGCGCCTACCCAGTAGAGGACAAAACCAAAAAGGAGCCCAAGGACGATCGCTAAGACAATGTTCATCTCGATTTCCTCCTGTTATGACCTGTCAATATGGCGACGGGAATGGCAATTGCAAAAGCGGCGGCGGCGAAAATGTATCCGCTTACGCTCCCTTGCATCATACCGCTCATCATGTGACCGCTGGTGCAGCCGTCGGCCATTCGAGCCCCAAAAAGGATGATGAACCCTCCTAGAAAGGACGGAAGATATAGGCGCCAAAAGCTCTGACGGCTAACTGGAAGACCGGGGATCTGGCCGACATCGCTCATTTGGAGGCGTTTTCTTTTATCGTTTGCGGCATATGCTAAATAAGAACCAACTGGAATTGCCAACACAAATACGAAATCATAATTCCATGGGTTGACAATCGCCTTCGCCAGTTGTCCGTCGCTTTTATCATAGTAAGCGTTGGTGCTCTCATAACCGGTGCTGCGCTGGCCATTTTTTGCAATCAGTGTATCATCCAGAGCGCTGTGGAAGATTCCAGACAGTACGGAGAACTGTGTGGTGACACCGATGGGCTTGACCAACAAAACGGCGAGAAAGAACACGCCACCCAGTGCGAGCGCTTTTTTAATCCATAGAGTCATGAGTAGCCCCCCTTTTTCTACTATCATTACCTAAAGCATGGATGAATATAAGGGAAAGGGCAATTGCGATTTGATTTCCGCTTGGTCATATCATGGATAAGAAAAAAGCCAGACGGCGCAAGGTAGCCGTCTGGCTTCATGTTAACGTAGAATTAAATTCGCAGAGGAGGACTTGCTGCAATGCGCGGTATAGAGGCCAAAGGCCGCCGTCCTCGTTGGCGAGGAGATGGAGCGTAACATCAAGCGCGGGATAATAGGATAGGATCGCGTCGACGCCGGCATTACAGCCTTCTTTATACACGCAGAATATCTCTTTTTCAGATTCGATAAACTCAAAGGCGTATCCCATACGCCAGGTGCCGAGGCGATGGGGCTTCGTAAAGGGACATTGGGGCGAAAAAAGCATATCCGTATAAAGCGGCGATAGCAACCGGCCATCTCGCAGCACGCGAATAAAACAGTCCAGATCGCCAACGGTGGTATAGGCGCCGGCGTCTGACGTCCCTACCGGCGGCTGGGAATAAATATTCTTTTTCCATTCTATCAAACCGCCAGCTTCGTCGCGAACGGCAAAATAACCCTCAGCCCTGTTTTTACAAACCTCGTCTTTAGCGCAAAAACAGGTATCCTCCATGCCCGCTTTTCGGAAGATCTGCTCCGTGACAAAATCGCGGTAGCTCATTTTTGCACGCTTCTCGATGGCCAACCCCAGGAGGATAAACGCGCAGTTATTGTAGCGAACCGACGTGCCTGCTTTGAATCTTGGCGCTTTATAGGCGAATTGAGGGAGAAAGTCCGCACAGTTGCGGATGGCATAATTGGGCGTATCGACGAACAAAGCGGCATAGTCCTCGCCGTCCTCCTCATCCGCGTCGTCGGCGATGCCGGAGGTGTGGGAGAGCAGATGTTTGACCGTCACGTCATTGGGAATGGCCGTGCCGTTTAGATCGATCAGATCGTAAATTCGATCCGTCAGGCATATGTCTCCGCTCTGTACGAGCAGCAGCGTCGCGGCGGCGGTAAACACCTTCGTAATGGACGCCGTATCAAAACGGGTATCTATCCGGTTAGGTATGGCGAAATCCTTGTTGGCCTGTCCTTTTGCGATGGAAAGGAGCGAATACTCTCCCTGCTTTGCGAGACAGGCACCGGAAAACAGCGCGGCGTTATGATGAAAAGCGGATTCTAGACGATTTTGCAGATTCACTGCTAAGCGCTCCCTTCAATATGAGGGCCGAAAGCCGCAAGGCCTACATAGCGTATGCGGCTAGACAAGGACTGCTGCCTAAATCGAGGCGCTTAAAGACTTTTTTCAAGCCACATGCGCTTGCCCAGCATTTCATAGTATCCCGGTATGGGTTGATGAAATGAAAATGCCTATCGATTGAAAAATCCGTCTCTTTCGAGACGGATTGTGGTGGGACACAGTGGACTCGAACCACCGACCTCTCGCTTATCAGGCGAGTGCTCTAACCAGCTGAGCTAGTGACCCATATCTGAGTGAAAGTTATTATAGCATTTTTCTACGGCGTTGGCAAGCCCTGAATGCATAAAACACAAGATAAACGCATAGGTGAGTTTTCTATATCGTACAACTGGCCATTCACACAGCGCGATGCAACTTTACGGCATATGGCCCGCCATTTATGCCCATACTACGCTCGAAAGACTCAGGAAGGGCGGGACAAACATGAGTGTAGGACAGAGCGTTACGCGCAAGGAAGCCTACGACAAGGTGACGGGACGCGCGCGCTACACGGCGGATATTCTCCGGCCGGGCAGCCTGTACGCCAGGCTGCTCACCTCTACGCAGGCCCATGCGATGATCAAGCGTCTAAACGTAGACAAAGCGCGGCAGGCCAAGGGGGTAAAGGCGGTCGTCACCGGGCTGGACGTGCCGATCTGGGGCGGCGTGCTGATCAAGGATAGGCAGCCTATCGCGACGGACCGGGTGCGCTGTTTTGGCGAGGTGGTCGCCATCGTCGTGGCGCAATCGGAGCAGGAGGCTGCTGCGGCACTGGAGCTGATCGAGGTCGAATATGAGCCGCTGCCCATCGTCGGCTCTATTGCCGACGCCCTGGCGCCGGACGCGACGATCCTTCACAGCCAGCTGGGCAATTACGAGACGCCCGTTGAGGACGTCTATCCACAGCCGGGCACGAACATCGCCTCCAGCTATAAGGTGCGCAAGGGAGATATGCAGGCGGGGTGGAAAATGGCGGCGTACACCGCGCACAAACGCTTTTCGTTGCCCGCCTCGGTGCACGCTTCAATGGAGACGCACGCGGCGCAGGCGGAGATCTTGCCCGACGGGCGCGTGCACATCGTATCCTCCTCGCAGTCGCCTTATCAGATCAAGCAGCAGCTGGCGGATATGTTCAACCTGGATGAAGGCAACGTCTGGGTCGACGTGCCGCTGGTCGGCGGCGGCTTCGGCGGCAAGTCGGCGGTGCAGATCGAAATCCTTGCTTACGTGGCGTCGCGCGCGGCAGGCGGGCGCAATGTACGCCTCATCTATACGCGTGAGGACGAATTTACGACCGCGCCATCGCGGTTGGCGCTGGAGGCGGACGTCAAGCTGGGCGTGACGGCGGACGGGCTGCTTTGCGCAGGCGAGATGACATATTGGCTGGATACCGGCGCGTACTCAGAGATCGGGCCGTACATGTCCAAGGCCATCGCCGTAGACTGTACAGGGCCGTATAACATCGAAAACCTGTCGGTAGACAGCCTTTGCGTGTACACCAACCACAATTATGTGACGGCTTTCCGCGGGTTCTCGCACGAATCGCTGACGCTGTGCGTGGAGCGCACGATGGACGCGCTGGCGGATCAGATTTGCATGTGCCCGCTCGCCTTCAGACGCAAGAACGCCATCCGCCCGGGCAACCTATCCCCAACGCAGGTGGAGCTGTCCCTATCCAACGTCGGCAATCTCGAGGCCTGTATAGACCGCCTCTCGCAGGTCATAGGCTCCGGCGAAGGGGCGCTCGTGGACATCGGCGACGGCAAGGTGCGCGCCAAGGGCTATGCCAGCCTGTGGAAGACGCCTAACCCGCCGGTGAATGCCTCCGCAGGCGCGGTCATCACGTTCAACTCCGACGGAAGCGTCAATCTCGTGACCGGCGCGGTGGAGATGGGCTCCGGCGGGCAGACGGCCATCGCCCAAATGCTGGCCGATAAGCTGCGCATGGGCTACGACCGGGTGCACGTGACGCTGGAGGTGGATACGCGCACCATGCCGGAGTATTACAAGACGGTCGCCTCTATGAGCACGTATCTCGTAGGCCGCGCGGTCATGGCTGCGGCAGAGGACGTCATAAGTCAGCTCAAGGAGACGGCGGCCATCGCCCTGCGCTGCCCGGAAGACGACCTGGACTTTGGCGAGGAACGCGTCTTTTGTAAGTATCAACCCAAATTCGCCATCGGTTTTCAAGATCTGGCGTTTGGGCTCAAGCATCCGGGGGGCAATACGGTCGGCAGGCAGATCGTCGGCCGGGGTGGCGCGGTCTTCAATCACCTGACACCGCTCGCGCCGGATAACGGCAAGGGAAAGACCGGACCGGCTTGGACGGTCGGCGCCCAGATGGTCGAGATCGAATTTGATAGGCGCGAGTGCAGCTATCGTCTCATCCGCGCGGCGACGGTGATGGACGTGGGCAAGGTCATCGACCCGATGGCCTATGAGGGCATGGTACGCGGCGGCATGAGCATGGGCCTCTCGCTGGCGCGCGAGGAGACGCTGCATTACGGCCCTGCATGCGAAAATCAGTCGACCAGCTTTCGGTCTTACAAGCTGATGCACATCGGACAGGAGCCGCAGTACCTCGTGCAGTTTGTGGAGACGCCTCAGCTCGACGCCCCGTTTGGCAACCGGGCATACAGCGAGCACGGCATCATCGGCATGCCGGCGGCGCTGTGCAATGCGCTCTCCCGCGCGATGAAGAGGGACGTGGACATGCTGCCCGCGACGAACGAGAGCCTTTGGAGGCTACAACAAAGCGAAAAGCAGGCAGGGGAGGTGCAGGCATGATCGCCCATCCGTTTGAATACTACCGCCCCAAGACGGCGGCGGAGGCCGTCCAGGCCTATGGCGAGGTTACGGCCGCTCAGGGGACGCCCCTTTATTACGGCGGCGGCACGGAAATCATCACGATGGCCCGCATGAACTCGATCAAACCCTCCGCGGTCATCGACCTGAAGGGCATTCCCGAGCTTTCGATCCTGCAGGCGGACGGCGGCAGGATGATCATCGGCGGATGCGTGACGCTCAGCGCTTTGCACGAGACGAACGCTTTTCCCCTGCTCGGGGCTACGGCCGCGCGCATTGCGGACCATACGAACCAGGTGCGCATTACGCTGGGCGGAAACCTTGCGGGCACGGTCATCTATCGCGAGGCCGTGCTGCCTCTGCTGCTCAGCGACGCGACGCTCGTCTTTTACGGCCTGAAAGGCGAGCGGCGCGCGCCGATCGCAGAGGCGTTTCAAGAGCGGCTGCAGCGCGGGCAGGACGAGTTCCTCTCGCAAATTACCGTGGAGCCGAAATACCTGCGCGCGCCCTGGGTGCACGTCAAAAAGGTGGCGGTGGAGAAAATCGGCTACCCGCTCGTCACGATCGCGGCCATGAAGGTGGACGGCCGGATGCGCATTGCGGCATCGGGCTACTGCGAGTTCCCCTTTAGATCCGCCGAGATGGAGCGCACGATGAACGACGGATCGCTCAGCGCGCGTGAGCGCGCGCAGCGAATGGCCGGGCAGGCGCCGGCCGGCGTGCTGGCGGACATGGGCGCGCAAGCGGATTATCGCACGAAGGTGTTTATCGATACGGTTGAGGATACGATCAACACGCTGGAGGGGGAATGAGCATGGAGCATTACGCGGGAAAGAGCCTGATCACCCTTCGCGTCAACGGCGAGGAGCGGGACGCGGCGGTATGGCCTTCGGACGTGCTCGTGGACGTGCTGCGCGAGCAGCTCGGTCTTACAGGCCCTAAAATCGGCTGTAAAAACGGCGATTGCGGGGCGTGCACGGTCATCATGGACGGTTGGCCTGTAAAATCTTGCCTGGTGCTGGCGGTGGAGGCGGTCGGTCATGAAATCACGACGGTGGAAGGGCTTCAAAACGCGCCGGTCCAACAGGCCTTTGTGGACTGCCACGCGTTTCAGTGCGGCTACTGTACGTCGGGCTTTCTGATGGTCTGCCATGCGCTGTCAATGCGCCATCCCGATGCGGACGAATGCACGGCGGAGGAGTGGCTGCAATCGAACATCTGCCGCTGCACGAGCTATCAGGAGATCCGCCAGGCGCTGAGCAAGGTGCTGCCGGGCACGGGGAAGCCGACAAAAATCATGCCATAGAACGGGATCCTTAGGCGAAGGGCAAGGGGACGAGCAGGCATCTTCGTTTGCATGAGCCAGTCCCCTGAGAGAGGGAATGCTGTCGGATTGAGCCGCAGGATTCCCTCTTTTTGGATTTTTAATCATTCGAAAGGGCATTATCACGCCCCGAGGAGCCTAAAGAAGATAAAAGGAATGAAAAAACAGGAAATATGTCGCCCGTTTCCCTGAATACTGCTTGCTTTTTTGGGCAAGAGGGACTATAATGTCAGTGGTTTCAATCTGCCGGGTCTGTGGTTGAAAGTCGATGCCAGTCGCAGGCGAAGCGATCCACGTAAGCCGGCCAAAGCGCCGGTGAGCATGGTGCGGCTTAGATGTAAGCCCGCCCGGGCAAAAGCCCGAGAGATTTGGTAGTGGGGCGCCAAGGCGTATGAGCGAAAGATCCAGGCGGCGAGTGTGGGGTCAAAGACCAGGTCAGCCGGTAGAGCGAAAACCTATCTATTTATTTGCGGGGGGAAACTATCCATGTATCAAGACAAGACGCTGGTATGCAAGGACTGCGGAGCAGAATTCGTGTTCACCGCAGGCGAACAGGAGTTCTACGCGGAGAAGGGCTTTCAAAATGAGCCGTCCCGTTGTAAGAGCTGCCGCTCGGCCCGGAAGGCCAGCAGACCCGCCAACAACGGCGAACCGCGCGAGATGTACGAAACCACCTGTGCTGCATGTGGCGCGCCCACGCGTGTCCCCTTCATTCCCAAGAACGACCGTCCCATCTACTGCAGCGAGTGCTTCGCCGCGCATCGTCGGTAATCCCCTCGTGCACTGCATTTGATGAAAAGACCCGCCCTGCTATGGGGTGGGTTTTTTTCATGCGTGTCAAGGGCCTATCGCGGAATGGTGGCGCGAAAGGCGGATTTCCCTGTGTTGTCCACAGAGAATGTGAAGGAAATGTTAAGGAATTGCGACAATCCACGGTTTTATCCACAGTATCCACACCCCTTGTGCAGAACGCGTCTGTGTTGTAAATGTGGAAAAAAGCGATGCGAATGTGTACAAAAAGGCGTGCGGTGTGGAAAACCTGTGCAAAACACGGAAAGACCGGTCGAATGCTTTACCAGCGGGCTTCACATGTGTTACAATACAATGAATATCAATCAAACCCGATGGAGGATATGCTTGTGAAAAAGTACGGGGTGCTGCTCTGCGATGCGGACGATACGATCTTCGATTTTGCAAAAGCGGAGGGATTTGCTTTTTATGAGGCGATGCGCGCGCATGACCTGCCAAGCGGGGCGCGATGGCTTCGGCGTTACAGCGAGATCAACAAAGCCATGTGGAAGATGCTGGAACGCGGAGAAATCACACAACCCGTCCTGCGGATAAAGCGTTTTGAACAGTTGCTCGTGGAGATGGGCGAGGTGCGCGACGCAAGCGCGCTCTCCTGCGCGTATTCGGACGCGCTGGGCCGCTGTGCGGCCACAGTCGACGGCGCCGAGCAAGCCGTTCGCCGCTGGAGCGAGCGCGTCCCCGTCGTGATCGTGACCAACGGCATCGCCGCCGTACAGCGCGGGCGCATGGCGCGCTCGCCGATTCGGGCGTATATCAGCGGCATGGTGATTTCAGAGGAAATCGGCGCGGCCAAGCCGGATCCGCGGGTGATTCAAGCGGCCCTGATGGCGGCGAAGTGCGCGGATAAGGCGCAGGCGCTGATGCTGGGGGATTCCCTCTCGTCTGACATCGCAGGCGCCGTCAACGCCGGCGTCGATAGCTGCTGGTATAATCCGCATCGCGAGGAAAACCGCTCGGCGGTCAGGCCTACCTATGAAATCCGCTCGCTGGAGGAGGTAGACGCTTTACTCCCTTAAATTACAAGGCGGATGGACGGAAGGAAAAAGGGAACAATTGCGCGGCACGGCGCGTCTTTCATAGAGAATCAAAGAAGAGGTGTATGCGATGAAGGATCAAGATAGGCGCAGGGGGAAGCGGGCGGCGCTATTAGCAGGACTGCTCGTGCTGACGCAGGCATTGGGCGGCTGCTTTCTGACGCCCGACCCGACGCTCGACCCGTTGGCGGTGGATCCCAATCAGACGCCGATCCCGTTCGGGCCGACGGCAACGGCGACGGCGCAGCCGACGAGCGCGCCCTCCGCGACGCCCGAGCCATCGTCCGGCGCCTCAGGCGGTTGGGAAAATTGGGCGCCCGTAGAACAGCTGCCCGCGCCGACGCCGACGCCCGTCGCCGCGGCACCGACGGCGCCGCCCTCGAGCTGGCAGACGAGCACGGAGGATTATTACGCGGGTTATCCGGTGCTGAAGGTCGGGTCGACCGGCTCCGACGTCAGCGATATGCAGACGCGTCTGAAGGAACTGGGGTATTATACCGGATCGATCGACGGGCGCTTTGCGGGCGGCACGCAGGATGCCGTCAAGGCGTTTCAGACGGCCAACGGGCTGACGGCCGACGGCATCGCGGGCCGTGCCACGCAGGACAAGCTGTACGCCTCCGGCGCTATAGCCAAGACGATTACGACCGCCGGTACGGCGGATACGTATACCCTGTTGAAAAACGGCTCCTACGGCACGGACGTGCGCAAACTGCAAGCCCGGCTAACGGAGCTTGGGTATTACGCGGGCGGCGTGGACGGTGTGTACGGAGAATCCACCCAGAGCGCTGTGAAGACGTTTCAGAGGGCCAACAATTTGTCTGCGGACGGACAGGCGGGCGAGGCGACGCAAAAGAAGCTCTACAGCTCCTCCGCCAAGTCGAACAGCCGCCCTGTGACCACGGCGAACCCGAACGCTACGCGCTCGCTCTCCATCGGCATGGAGGGTAACGACGTGTTCAGCGCGCAGGAGCGCCTGGTCAAGCTGGGGTATTTGACGGGCGTGGCGGACGGCGTGTTCGGCGCAGAGACGCAAAGCGCTGTGCTCGCATTTCAAAAACGCAATAACCTGACGCAGGATGGCGTCGTCGGCGCATCCACGCTGAAAAAGCTGAACAGCTCCAGCGCCAAGTCCGCCGGCGCCGCGGCGACCGCGACGCCGAGCCCGGGGACGTATGCGGCGCTGCGCGAGGGGGACTCGGGCACGCTCGTGTTCGATCTGCAAGAGCGCCTTTACGAGCTGGGATACTACTCCGGCCGCATCGACGGGCGCTTCGGCGCGGGCACCACGACGGCGGTCAAGGCCTTCCAAGCGGCCAACGGGCTGACGGCGGACGGTATCGCAGGGCAAGCGACGCAAAAAAAGGCCTACGCATCCGATGCCAAGTTCAACCCGGAGCTGATCGGCAGCGGCGCCGCGCCCAGCGCGACGCCTACCCCAGCCCCCGGGAGCGCCACGCTGCTCAAGCGCGGATCGACGGGCGAGGACGTGCGCAGGCTGCAGCAGGCGCTCAGAAGCCTGGGCTACTACAGCGAAACGGTGGACGGCACCTACGGCGCATCGACAGAGGCGGCGGTTCGCCTGTTTCAGACCTATAATGATATGCGGGCGGACGGCGTCGCCGGCGAGCAAACCCTGGGGACGCTCTACGGCGGAAACGCCTTCGGCTACCCCGGCAACCAGTCGCCGTCGCCGACCGCCACGCCGCAGGGCAGCTACGCGACCCTAAAGGAGGGCGACGTCAGCGAGCAGGTGCGGCGCATGCAAAAGCGGCTTTATGCGCTGGGCTATCTGCCGGAATATCTGACGGACGGGGATTACGGCACGCGCACGGTAGAGGCGGTAAGGAACTTTCAGCGGCGCAACGGCTTGACGGAGGACGGCGTGGCGGGCCCCGGCACGTTGGCGGTGCTGTACGCCGCGTCCGCCCTGCCTTACGCGGACGACGCCGCGGGCGGGGGCGGCGCACAGACGGACGGCGTCGAGCTCGACGCGCTGATGACGGGC
>JAEYAR010000046.1 GCA_023404715.1 Bacillota bacterium
ATCCCCGCCAGGGCGAGCCCCCGCACCTGCGCGCCAAACGCGAGCGCGGCCCGGCGCACGCCGTGCTCCTTTTCATGCGTCCACATCGCGCTCATCACGAACGCGTAAAAATAACGTTCCTTGAGCCCTGTGTCCAGCAGCGCCGCACTCAGGCCCCGCAGCATCGGCTGGTGCTGGCGGCAGTAATCCTTCGCGGCGGCGGCCATGGCCGATTGCCCGTGCACGCGGTATGTGTACAGCACCGCGCCCAGGTGGGCGATGCGCTTTGCCCCCGCGTACAGGCGCACGTTCAGCACCGCGTCCTCGCCGATACGGATCCCCGGATCCAGCCGGCAGGTCGCGTCCTCAAAGAGCGAGCGGCGGTACAGCTTATTCCATACGTTGTTGTAAATCGGGTGCATGGCCACGATGAGGCCGGCGACCGCCGCCGGGTCCGTCTGCGCATCTTTCAGGCGGACCTCGCGCTGTGCGCCGTCCTCATAGAGCACCGTGTGATCTGCGCTGACGATATCCGCGTCCTGTGCGTGCGCCAGGTCGAGCAGACGTCGAAGCGCCCCCGGCGCCAGCATATCGTCTGCATCGAGAAAGGCGATGTAGCGCCCGCGCGCCATGTCGATGGCGATATTGCGCGCTCTGGAAACGCCCCCGTTTTCCAGGTGCAACACGCGCGTGCGCCGGTCCTCCTCTGCGAACTCGTCGAGCAACACGTCGCTTCCGTCCGTGGATCCGTCGTCTACGAAGATGAACTCCGCGCGCTCGATCGCCTGCGCTTTCAGGCTCTTTAAACAGGCGGTCAGGAATTTGCCTACGTTGTAACAGGGAATGATGACGCTCAGGTCGTACATAGTCGCTCCTCTTCTGCGGCTTTATCGCAATGTCGCGTTACGGAACAAAATAGGTCAGTCCCGGCGCGTAGCGCGCCATTATAAAGTAGATCTTCTCTTTGCCGGATAACTTGCTCGGATTCACCCCCGCACAGACGGCCTGTGAGGCCTCGCGCCCGAACGTCAGCGCCGCCTGACGCCTGCCCCGGTCACAGCGCAGTTGGCGCAGGTAAGCGTCCAGATGCGCGCGAAAATGCACCGTCTCCAGCCCATGGCGGGCGAGAAAGCAGGCGATGCCCGCGAGCATATCGGCCTGGGCTGCGTAGTGCCGCTCACGGATGGCGTCCATCGCGCTGCCTTCGCGCAGCAGGTAGGTATACACGCTGCGGGGCACGACGCGCCAACCCCGCGCGGCGTAAAACGCGTCCAGATTGAAGAGGACGTCCTCGCCGATGCGTACGTCCGCCGGGGCCCTGACGCCCGCTTCCATCAAAAAGGCGCGCCTGTAGAGCCGGGCGCACATCGAAGGCAGCGCGCTGTCCCCCCGCAGCAGGCTGTCGATGACCTCCTTGCGCCCACCCGGCGCGGGGTCAAAGCGCTGCACCTTTCCGTCCTGGTATTGCGCCGTGTAGCTGCCCAACACGATATCGACCGATTCATCGGCGCGCGCGAGCATGTCCTGCAGCGCTCCGTCCTCCAGCCTATCGTCGCAATCGAGAAATGTGACCCACTCGCCCTGCGCGGCGTCTACGCCCGCATTGCGTGCGCGCGATACTCCGCCGTTTTCCTGGTGCAACGCGTGGACGCGCGGATCCCGCCGCGCCCAGGCCCGGATTTGCGATAGCGTCATATCCGCCGATCCGTCGTCTACGAGCACCGCCTCCAGCGCCGCATCCTGCGAAAGCACGCTCTTCACCGCCCGGTCGAGGCGTGGGCCCGCCGCGTTATAACAGGGCACTACGACGCTGACGTCTATTTTATTCCCCATGCGCCCACCTCCATGCCGCGAGGCTCTTCCTGCGTAATACTTGTAAGGGAAAAATCATCACATACGCCGCCGGATACAAGCCCGACCGGATCAGTCCGTATAGCAACCCCGCAGCGCCGCATTTTTTCGCCTGTAAACGCTCTAAATGGAGCAGCGGCCTCAAATCCCGGTTAAACCGCCGCAGCACGCCCGTAAAGCCGCTCTCCTTATAGAGCCTGAGCGCCATGCTATCGACCAGCGCCGCGAAGTACTTTTCCAGCTCCCCGTACTCGAACAGCTGTCTTTGCAGCGCTTCAAAAAAAGGTTTTTGCCGCTCAAACTCGCCCTGTGGGGCGCTGTGCATGGCCGAGGAAGCGTGTATCCGGTATAGATAGGTCACCTCGTCCACGTATACAAAGCCCTTTGCCGCCTCGAACGCCCGAATGTTGAACAGCGCGTCCTCGCCGATGCGTACGTCCTGCGCCAGGCGGATGCGCGCGCGCAGGAGCATCGCGCGACTGTGCAGCTTGTTGCACATGATGTTGTACACGCTGTCGCCCTCGATCAGGCGCCGGACGACGGTTTCCCGGTCCCGGCGCACGTCCTTTCCGCGTATACGCCCCTCCGGCCGAAAGCGGGTGCGTTTCCCTTGTTCATCCCATTCCTCGTGCGAACCGCAGACGATCTCCGCGCCGCCCCGCGCTGCGGTCAGCAGCGTTCGCAGCGCCCCCTCCGGCAGCAGGTCGTCCGCGTCCACAAACGTGACCCATTCGCCCCGGGCGCTTTCCAGCGCGAGGTTGCGCGCGCGCGAAACGCCCCCGTTCTTTTCCCTGTGGAAGACGCGCACGCGCCCGCCCTGCGCGGCCAACGCGTCCGCTAACGCGCCCGAACCGTCCGTCGAGGCGTCGTCTACGAGCAACACCTCGAGCGCAACGTCCTGCGATAGGATCGAGCGGATGCACTCTTCAAGATATCGCGCGCCGTTATAGCAGGGTACGATGACGCTGATCATGCGCACCCTCCCCTGCGGGAGACGAGGGCCGCCGCTCCCTCCACATCCCCCGCGAGCCACCGATGGGCAAACAGCCGCCCCCGCGCCTGCGTGCGGATGCCCTTTCCCGTGTGCAGCGTATAGCGGAGCAACGGCCCCGGCCCTCTGAGCGCTCTGAGCATCCTAACGATCTCGTCATTCGCGAGCGCGGCGCGCATCGCGGCATGCGCGTCCGAAAGGGAGGGGTCCTGCGAAATTCCCTTGGTGATCAGCTTGTCGTAGCACAGCACGGGCAGCACGTCCCGGAGCGTTTGCGCCAGGCCGCACGCCCGTGCGTACGAAAGCAGGCGCGAGGATAGCGCGATCATGCGGCGCGTAAGCTCAGGCTTGGGCCGCTCCATGATGCTGCCCTCGCGCTGGCGATAGTAGAGGTAGGGCCGCTCAAGCACCGCCAGGCGCCGCGTATGGAAGAGCAGCATCGCGCTCATCAGGGTATCCTCGGCGAACACCTCGTCGTTGGGCGCAAAACGCAGGCCGTGCGCCTCCACAACGCTGCGCCGGTAGAGCCGCGCCCAGGCCTCCTGACCGTGCGCATAGGGCATCCAATAGCGGTAAAAATAGTTCGCCAGCCCCAGCGCGTCCAGGTCGACCACCTCGTCGCGCAGCGGCAGGTATGCGCCTTCAATGCGGTCCTCAAACGCCCGGCAGTAGTTAAAGTGCACCTGCTCGGCTCCGCTCTCCCGGGCGGCCGCCAGCGCGTCCCCGACGAGCCCCGGGGCGATCCAGTCGTCCGCATCCACAAAGAGAAGGAATTCGCCCTGCGCCGCCTCCATGCCCGCGTTGCGGGCGGAGGAGAGGCCGCCGTTTTCCTTGCGCAAGATATGAAAGCGCGGGTCGGCCGCAGCCCAGCGCTCCATGATGGCGGGGCAGCCGTCCTTCGTGCCGTCGTCGACCAGGAGGACCTCAAAATCGCCACAGGTCTGCGCCGCGATGGAGGAGAGGCAAGCCTCCAGATAGGCTTCCACGTTGTAGATGGGCACGATGACGCTGACAGCCGGCATGCGCTTTCCTCCTGCTTCTCATGATAATGATTTATTATACCATATTTCCCGCCGAAGGGGTAGAGTCTTGCTTTTTTGTGCAGATTAGGATAAAATAAATACTGACAGAAGCATTACTTTTACAAAGGAGGCGTGTAAAATGGATTTTCTTGCGATGGAAGCATTGGTGACGCGCATTCAAGACGAATACGATGCCGCGCGCACGTCCATTTCGGATCTTTCCACTTCTCTCGAATCCGGGGTCGTGCCCGAAAAAGAATATATCGCGCAAGCCGCCGAAAGCTTGCAATTGTTGCGTAGCGATTACGAAGCTTTGCTGGACGCGCTCGCCGAGACATCCGACACCCCGGCCAAGGACCTACGCGCCATGTTAAAATTATGCCGCGAACAAATCCGCACCGGCAAAGCCAGCCGTGAAAAGACGCTCGCCGCGCTCCGGGGCTTTTTGTCCGTGCAGGCGCTTGAGCAGGCGACGCAGTATGAAGCGGCGCTACTCCCCCTCAAAGAGCAGGTAAGCGCGTTGCTAGACGGGGCCGACGATATGCCCCTCCCCCAAATCGCGGAGCGTTCCGCCCCATTTTGTCTTTTCATGGAATATCTTCAGCTTGAGGATCAACTAGGCGAAAAAGGCGAAGTCCTGCTCGAACAATTATTAAGGCATGAAGTGATTTCAAAAGAGATTTTTTATGGCATCATACGCTCCAAATATATGCTTCCGCCCCAAGCGCTGCAAAGCGCGCCGCAGTCCGAAGCGGCGCTTGTTAGCGAGGCGCCGCGCCATCCAAAACCTGTTCTTCACGCAGCCGAGGAGGTGTCTGCAAAGGACGAGCCCCTCCTAAGGCTCCTGTCCGAGCATAAGCCCCGCACGCCCAACGTCAGCCGTTTTCGCAAGGATATGAGCAAATGTCCGCGTATCGCCTATGACTGCCTGTTTGCCGTCGCACAGTTGGAGCTTGCGAGCCCCTCCCTCGTCCGCGCCTTCTGCCTGGGCATGAATGCAAATCCTGTTTCGCCGCTGGACGACGATGCGTCCGCGGCCGATGCCTTGAATCGGATGGAGGAGAAGGGCTTGCTCGACAAGTACGACGCGGGCGAACTGGGCGAGCTGTTCGCGCTCTCTCCCTACGGCGTGGAGTGCCTCAGCAAAAAGACGATTCAGGATGACGTCCACGTCTTCGCAAAGATCTGTCACGGTCCTTTTGAGGTACGCTCTTTCGGCCGCTCTTCGGTGAGCGTACGAGAGGCGCGCCATCGATTGCGGCAGGGGCGCGCCGTCGCAGACGTGCTGACTGCCATTCAGGCGACTTTTTCAAAGCCGTTAACATTCCTCTATCCCCGCCAGCTCCGTGCCGCTCAGAGAACCTTCCGCATTACGTTGCCCGTGCATAACCAAGATACGGCGCTTACCATTCTCCCCTACGCCCAAGAGGCTCCTCCCCCTCCGGCGGATGCGCCGGTCCTTTGGGTCGTTCAGGATGCCGGCGCCTCTTCTCCGCCGCTGAAAGCGTGGGATTTATGCCTTCGCGACGGCACGTTTTGGGATTCTGAAGGATTAGCGTGCTTTGTAAAATTAAAAAAGCCATCCGACAGCCTCGTCGATCCTACGCCTCCATCGATGCATGCGCCGGCGCCCATCTCCGATCCGCCCGCTCCGGCGGCGCAGGATTCTTCGTCAGACGGCGAGGTTCAGGTTTCCCGCGCCATGGCGCAGGCGATCCTAGAGCGCGGCGATACCCCTGCGTCCAACCGGCCCGCATTTCTTTCTCTGATCGATCAGCTTCTTTGCGATGAGCGCTGCGTGCGCGAGGGGGATCGTATAGAGGATAGCCTGAGCGACGCGCTGGTCTTGGCAGACGCCCTCTATCTAACCGGCGAGGAATGCTATCGTCTCCCCTTCATGCGGCTCGTCTTCGCGTGCGATTCCCCGCTTATCGATCATGCCTATACGGGCGATCAGATTATCGACCTCTTCGGCGAAGAGGATCCGGTCTCCGGCGCGCAGATTGCGGCCGTCCTCAGGGCGCTTTTCGCCCCGGATCACGCTTTTGACTTCGCGCTGTCCTCCTATACGGAGGGGCTTTTCAACCGCTTCGACGAGCACGCCTCCGATTTTCAGGCGGTTAAACCCGTCTTTAACGAGCTGCTCAAGGTAACGCAGGTCTTGCGCGAGGGCAAACAGAAGATCGCCGGGTTCACCGACTCCGTCCTGGCCCAGCTCGGCAATGAACGCCTGCGGGAGGAGCGGCTCATCGCCCTGCAAAGGCGCGCGGAGGAATTGCTCGATTGCGCGCCGATCAAGGCGCGCATGAAAGGGCTGTACGAACTGCGGGCGATTTGCTTCGGGCCCAAAAGCGATCTTTATCAATGTATGCGCATCATCGCAGACGACGACCGCACGGGCTTCGATCGGGTATTCGAGACCTTGCACGCCTTTTTCGACGAGGTAGAGCCCGGCGTGTGGACGCTTGCCTTCAAAAAGATTGAAAACTTTATCGACCAAATGTGGGAAGAAGCCAGCCTGGAATACAGAACGAACAGCTTGCTGCTGATGGGTCAGGCACGTGGACAGGTTCGGGCTTATGTGCAGCAGCGTCTAAAGATCATGAGCGAATGGGTGGAAACCGTAGAGGACTGTACCCAAACCGCGGCCAATCTGCTGCTGCCGCTGCGCGAGCGCATATTGTCCGCGATCGAAGAGGCCGAGCCGCGCGTGCAAGCGCTTCGCGCGGGCAGCGACCGACTCTTCCTTTTGCATATGCTCCGTTTTTTGCGCATGCGTTTGCAAAACCGCCCGGCCTCACCCGATCTGCCCTTTGAAGTCCTGCTGCGCACGGGCTTCGTCAGCCTGAACGACGACGGATTGCCCGTCTTAAACCCCGCCTTCAACGAGGTCCCCTTCTACGAGCCCTGGCGCTGCGCGCTCAGGCATGTCGCCGCGCCGGTCATCGGTCTTTGCGAAATGCTCAGCCGCATTTCGACGGTCGGCGATCCCTGCTACGACAACCTGCGCGCCGCGCGCCATATCTGCTCTGTGATGAGTGGGATGGGCATGAAGACGCCGGATCCCGCCTTATTCGCAGCCTCCTTTGATAACGCCAAACGCGCCGCGCTTGGCCTTGATAAGAAAAATCTGATCGAGGAATTAGAACTGGCCTATACCTACGGGCGGATCAGCGAGGAATCGAAGGAGGGGCTTGCCGAGGACGTCGAAAGCTTTCAAGATGCTTTTATGGAGCTGCGGGATTTCGGCTGCTGGCGAGCGTTTCTCGACGCGCTCCGCCAGCAGATGCAGGCCGAGGCGCAGGCGCAGGGCGAATCGCTCCTGCGCGAGCTCGCAGAGCGGCGCGGCCAGCGCGGCGCAAGCTCGCCTTTCCTGGATCGGATAGAGGCAATGCTCTCCCCGCGCAGGCGCAACTACGCCGTCGCGGAAGAGTACCTGAACCGTTACGACAACGGCGAGACGTCGATGCTGCCGGAAGAGGCCGACGTCGAGCTGCAGGAAATCGATTCTTTTGCCGCCTTCACGGATTCAAAGATGTACGACGCGCTCTATCGGCTGTGCATCGAAAAAAAGAGCCGCCCTGTGCGCTCCTTTGCCAGGGACCTCATCGACCGGCATGCCCCTGCGGATTGGTCCGCGCATCACAAGGAAAGCAGCGAGCGCCTTTTGCTCAGCTGGATCAAGGGGCGCGGCACTACGCCCGAACAGCTGTCCATGCTGCTGCGTAACTTGGGCTTCGATGTAAAAGACGTGGTCCGCGACAACGCCGCCGGGCTGGATCATGATCGCTATGAGCTCTTTTTAAACGCGACGCAGCGAGATTTAAGCGAATATCCTCACCCCATCGCTGCTTTCGGCACGCAGGTCTGTTCCCCGCTCAAGATCATATGCCTCTACGGCGTGTTTACGGCCAAGCAGCTCGTCGATATCGTCACCGGGATGCATCAGACGCAACCGATGGTCGTTCTCGTCGACAGCGCCATGAAGCTCGAGACCCGCAGGCAATGCGCCGAAATGTATCATGGCCTGGCGAGCCCTATAGGCCCCTATCTGCTGATCGACCGTGTGCTGCTCTTGTTTTTAGCCTTACAACAGGAAACGGAGCGCTTTCCCACACTGCTCAAATGTACGCTCCCGTTTACATTCTATCAGCCCTTCACCTACGACGGCGGCTCCACGCCCGATGAAATGTTCTTCGGCCGCAAGCGCGAGCTGCGGGCGATCATCGATCCGGGCGGAACCTGCATCGTATACGGCGGACGGCAATTGGGCAAAACCGCCATTTTAGAGCGCGCTCGCTCGCTGCGCCATCATCCCGACCGGCGCGAATTCGCCGTCTATGTGAATGCGTCATCCTGTGGCGGCCCGGACGCGCAGCGTGCGCTGGCAAAGGTCATCGCTGAAAAGATGGGGCTGTGCGGCATTACGTTTCCCGCGCCGCCGGACCTGCAAACGCTCTGTTTGCAGATCGAAGAGCGGATGCGCGAAGGCGCCATCGCTTCCCTGCTCCTGCTGCTCGACGAGGCTGACGCCTTCCTCGCCTCCTTTCAGTCGCAGAACTACGAACAGCTGTTGCCTTTGGTGGATCTCAAGCGCGAGTCGAAAAACCGGTTTAAATTCGTCCTGGCGGGTCTGCATGACGTCTGCCGCGCCAAAGCGCTGCGCAACAACGGGGTCATCGGCCAGCTGGGCACCCCGCTGTGCATCGGTCCGCTCTCCCCGCTGGATGCGCGCCGGCTCCTCGCCCGCCCTTTGCAGTATATCGGGTTTAACGTGCACAACTATCCGCATTTGGAGCTCATATTGACCAATACCAACTACTATCCCGGCGTGCTGCAATTCTTCGGCTATACGCTGGTTCAGACGCTTACGGACAGCTATTCGAGTTATTACCGCGCGATCAACGGCCAGCCGCCCTTCGACCTAAAGGACGAGCAGCTTCAAGCTATATTGGCCTCCAAGGATCTGAACACGAGCATTCGCAACAAGCTGCGCCTCACGCTCGAGCAGGATCCGCGCTATTTCATGCTCGCCCGTTGCATCGTTTGGCGCTACTACTCCGTCTCCGAACACCGCAAGCAGGGCGTCTCGATCGCTGAAATTCAGGAGACCAGTCATCTGCTGGATATCCGCTGTCTAAGCGGGCTCACAGGGGTGGAATTCGGCGATTTGCTGGGCGAGATGAGGGAGATGGGAATCCTTTCCTCACCATTGGAGGGGCATTTCCGACTGCGTCGACACAGCTTCCTCAACGTGATCGGCAAGGATTGCGAACACATCGAGGCGGACATATTGGATGCCGAGGCAGAGGGAGGTGAAACCCATGCTTGACGCCAGCACCCTTTGGTGGGAACAGATCACCGGCCCGGCGCGATTCGTGCGGCACATCGTCGAAAGCCTCTGGGATTTAAAGCACGTCGTCCTGATCTGCCCTTCGGATCTACCCTGGCGAAGCCAGATGCGAAGCGCAACGGAAAAAATGCTGCTCGAATGGGGGGCCAAATCATTTATCTGCCAGATCGACTGCGAAAGCCAATGTCCAGGCTGCACGGACCCGGGCGCCTTTTTGACGGAACGTTTTTGCGCGCGTGACGATTACAGGCCTACCAGCGGTCTCACGCGCGCGGCGTTTATGCAGCGATTTCAAGTTCTGGGCGGGCGCATTCTCTGGATCAAAGGCATTGCGCCAGCTCAAGTGCGCCCGTGGTACGACCTTTGCCGGGGATATCGGGTTTTCGATGCGTTGGATGGACGTATTGTCCTAGAGGTGCAGCAAGAGGGCGCGCCGGGCAGAGCGCCCGCTCATATCGAACGATTATCCTTCGAGGATCATATCAGCAATTACGACGTGCTCCTCCTCAATAGCCTTCTGGTGAGCGAGCTGGAACTATCCTCCCCCTGGAAGCAGTACATAGCCGCGCTCTGCACCGCCCTGTGCGGTCGGGATGCCGAGGCGTCCGATCGTCTCTTGACGCATACGGATTTTCGCCATGACGACCCCATTTCAGCGTTTATTGCGCTGCGGCAAAACGGACGGCCGCCCCTGTCCGCCGCCTCCGTTCAGCAGGAGGAGGCCCGCCTGCGCGCGTGCGCGATGAACGCTCAGATACAGGCCGTCTATCCGATCGTCGAGCAGGAACGAACGCGCCTCGTGCAAAAATGGCATGAGCCCATCCAGGAAGCGCTTAACAAAAGCGGCTGCCTGCTGCGCGGCTATGACGGAACGCCCAAGGTGCTCGAAAACCTCGAAATCGGCGAACTGCATTTCATGCTGAACGCTTATCCTCCCATGCTGACTTTGCCCGATTCCGTCGACTGCCGTGAGATTGCCCTGCTGCGAAAAGTGCGCAACAAACTGGCCCATCGGGTGCTATGCTCGCCCGACGAATTGAACGCGCTTTTTGCCTACAGCTCCGCTCAAAACAGTTAACCTCCATTTCTCTACAAAGCGCCAAACCCCGTTGCATATTCGCGCACTGCCTGATACAATACAGATATCCATATCGCATAGGCTAAGGAGGGACTCTCATGCGGGAATACGAAGACCCCAGCCAGCTCCAACGCGGCAGGCTGGCGACCGGAACCACGCTCTTCCCCTACCCCGACCGCGCGCAGGCGCTTTTAGGCCATGGCAGGCTGCAAAAGACGTTTAAGCTCCTGAACGGCACGTGGGATTTTTGCCTGTACGCATCCCCGGACGCGGTGGAGGCGGACTTTATGCAGCCAGACGCCGCGCTTGGCGAGGATTGGGACGCGCTCCCCGTCCCCTCGAACTGGCAGATGTACGGTTGTGGCGCGCCGCAGTACACCAATGTCAACTACCCCATTCCCTACGATCCGCCCCATGTGCCGGACGACAATCCTACGGGCTGCTATCGGCGCACGTTCGCGCTCAGCGAGGGGTGGTGTGCGTCGCGCACGCTGCTGACGTTCGACGGGGTGGATAGCTGCTACGTCGTCTACGTCAACGGTAAGGAGGCCGGCATGTCCAAGGTGCCGCATATGCCCGCGACGTTCGACATCTCCGCCCTGGTGCACGCGGGGGATAACCTGCTCGCGGTCAAGGTGTATCAGTGGTCCGACGGTACGTATTTGGAGGATCAGGATTGCTGGCGTCTGTCCGGCATCTTCCGCGACGTCTACCTCGAAAACGCGCCGCTTCAGCGCATCGCGGACGTGCGCGCCAGCGGCGATCTCGTCAACGGCTTTGCGGACGGCGCGCTCCACGTCGAGGTGGATGTGGAGGGCGAAGGGGCGTATACCCTCTCTTATGAGCTGCTGTTGGGCGAACAGACCGTATCTTCCGGCGAAGCCGGCGCTTCTTTTGAGGTGAGCGTTCCGGACGCCAAGGGCTGGACGGCCGAGACCCCGGTGCTCTATACCCTGCTCGTCACGCTCTGCGTGAACGGCGCCGTCGTACAGGTACAGCGCGTGAACACGGGCTTCCGGCACATCGAGATCAGCGAGAAGGGCCTGTTCGTGAACGGCAAGTCCGTAAAGCTGCGCGGCGTCAACCGCCACGATACGCATTGCGAGCTGGGCCACGTCACCCCCCTGGATGAGCTGATCCGCGATGTGGAGATGATGAAGCGCCTGAACGTCAACTGCGTGCGCACGAGCCATTACCCCAACGACCCGCGCTGGCTCGACCTGTGCGACCGCTACGGCCTCTACGTGGTGGACGAGACGGACCTGGAATCCCACGGCGCGCTGCCCGCGACGGGCAATTACAGCGCCGTCGCGATCGATCCGATGTGGCGCGAGGCGTTCATCGACCGCGGAGTGCGCATGGTGCGCCGCGATCGCAACCACCCCTCTATCCTCTTCTGGTCCCTGGGCAACGAATCCGGCTACGGCGAAAACCACGTTGCCATGAAAGAAGCCATTCTCGCGCTGGATACGACCCGCCCGGTCCACTACGAGGGCGACCATTCGCTCAAGACGACCGATATCGAATCCGAAATGTACACCTCCGTTCCCAAACTTATCGAAAAAGGGCAGAACAAGGCGCGCACAAAGATGCCCTTTTTCCTGTGCGAATACGCGCACGCCATGGGCAACGGCCCAGGAAGCCTGAAGGACTATTGGGAGGCCATCGACCGTTATCCGAGGCTCATCGGCGGCTGCATTTGGGAATGGGTCGACCACGGCATGCTGCTGGGCAAGCAGGATGGAAAGCCCTGCTATGCCTACGGCGGCGATTTCGGCGAGCAACCCCACGACGGCTGCTTCTGCGTCGACGCGCTGCTCTACCCCGACCGTACGCCGCACGTGGGCGCGCTGGAGATGAAGCAGGTTTACGCGCCCGTGCGCGCCGCGTGGGTGGACGAGGCGCAGGGCGCCCTGCGCCTCGAGAACCGCTACGCCTTCCGCACGCTCGATCATCTGTCGGCCCATTACCGGCTGCTTCGCGACGGCGTGCCCGTCTGTCAGGGCAATTTCGCGCTGAAGGGCATTCGCCCCGGCGCCGCCCGCCGCATGACGCTCGACCTGCCCGCCCGTGATGCGGGCCGCGAAAGCATCCTGGAAATTTCCTTCGTGCAAGAGCAGGACGAGCTGTGGGCGCCGGCGGGCTACGAGGTCGCGTTCTCCCAGCTGATGCCCGCCGCCGCGCCGGTTTCGGCCCAGGTTTCCCTCGAATGCGATCAGCCGCTTCGCGTGGAGCAGGAGGGGCTCGTCACCTACGTCAGCGGAGAGGACTTCACCTATGCCTTCGACGCGCACGACGGCGCCCTTTGTTCCATGGTGCAGGGCGGCACTGAAATGCTGCTCTCGCCGCTGCGCGTAAACCTGTGGCGCGCCCCGACCGACAACGACCTGGGCTGGAAGAACGCCGCCGTCTCCTGGCGCAAGGAGGGGCTCGACCGCCTGCTCTCGCGCGTGGAGCGCTTCGATGTCAGCGCGCCCGGCAGCGCTGTGTTCGTAGAGACCACGCTCGTGCTCGCCGCCAAGTCGTTGCGCCCGGTCGTGCGCGCGCAGGTGAACTATACCGTCCTGCCCGGCGGCAAGATGATCGTCGAAACCACGTTCGAGCCCCTGCGCGATCTGCCCTATCTGCCGCGCGTGGGCCTACAGATGACGCTGCCGCGCGACATGCACCGCGCCGGCTGGTATGGCCGCGGCCCGCACGAGAGCTATCCCGATAAGAAGGAGAGCGCGCGCATGGGCATCTGGCGCAAGGCCGTCTCCCAGATGCACGAGCCGTACGTTCGTCCGCAGGAAAACGGCGCGCACGAGGATACGCGCTGGCTGTCGCTGACGGACGATATGGGCCAGGGCCTGCTCGTAAGCGGCGAGGGCTTCTCCTTCACCGCGCATCACTACACCGACGAGGCGCTCACCCAGGCGGAGCACGACTACGAGCTGGAGGAAGAGGAGCTCACCGTCCTCTCGCTGGATGCGCGCATGGGCGCGCTCGGCTCCAACTCCTGCGGGCCGGAGCCGCTAGAGAAGGACCTGCTCTACCTCAAGGAGCCGCTCTCCTTCACCCTGCTCCTACAGCCCTACAACCGGCAGTCCGGCTGCGAGAACGCGGTTCTGGAGCGCTAAGCGATGCAAGAAATCTTGATTCTCGGCGGTGGGGCCAGCGGCCTCACCGCCGCCATCGCGGCGGCGCGCGCGGGCGCGCGCGCGACGCTGCTCGAGCGCGGCGAGCGCGTGGGCAAAAAGATCCTCTCCACGGGCAACGGTCGCTGCAACCTCACGAACGTCCGCCTCTGCGCCGAAGCGTACCGGGGCGACGAAGCTCTCGTACGCGCCGTGCTCGCGGCGGCCCCGCCGCGCGACGTGCTCGCTTTCTTCTCCTCCCTCGGCCTCATGACCCGCACCGAGGCGGAGGGACGCGTCTATCCCCGCAGCGGCCAGGCCTCGGCCGTGCTCGACGTGCTGCGCCGCGGCCTTGACCGCTGCGGCGTAACCGTTCTGACCGGCGTGAGGGCCGCCGCCATCGTCCCCTCGCGCAAGGGCGGTTACACCGTCACGGCGCAGGATGGACGTTTTTTTTCAGCCGCCCGCGTGATTTGCGCCTGCGGCGGTAAGGCCGCGCCCGGCCTGGGCTCCGACGGCAGCGCCTACGCGCTGCTTGAGCCCCTCGGCCATAGCACGACGCCCCTCTATCCCGCCCTTACGCAGCTGCGCTGCCGCCATCGGGCGCTGCGCAGCCTGAAGGGCATCCGGGCGGAGATAAATGCAGCGCTCATTTCGAACGGCGAGAGCGTAGCGGCAGAGGCGGGCGAATGCCTCTTTACCGATTACGGCCTGTCGGGCTATCCGATCTTTCAGCTCTCCGGACTGGCCGCCCGCCTTTACAGCGAGGGGCGCGACGTGCGCGTGCGCCTGTGCCTCCTGCCCGAGCTCCCGCCGGAGGCCCGCGCCCTGTTCCTCGGGGCCCGGCTCGACGCGTGGGGCGCCGAGCCCGTCTCGACCCTCTTAACGGGCGTGCTCCACCGCCGTCTGGCCGAGGTCGTGCTCGCGGACGCCAATCTTTCCCCGGATACCCCCTGCGCATCCCTCGCTCAGCCTGCGCGCTTGTCGCTGCTGCGCAGCCTCTTTGCGCTCGAGTTTCCCGTGTGCGGCCTGCAGGGCTTTGAAAATGCGCAGGTCACGGCGGGCGGCGTCCCCGGCGGCGAGGTGGACCCGCTCACGCTCGAATCCCGCCTCTCTCCGGGCCTGTATATTACCGGCGAAACGCTCGATGTAGACGGGCGCTGCGGCGGCTATAACCTGCACTTTGCCTGGGCGACCGGCCTGATCGCCGGCCGTGCCGCCGCGCAGTCCTAACCCCCGCTCCACTTCTTTTGGAAAGGAAGCTCTCATGATTCGCATTGCCAACGTCAAAATCCCGCTGGATTACACCGAGGAATCGTTTCGCTTGGCCGCCGCGCGCAAGCTCTCGCTTGCCAGCGACGCCGTCGCGTCCGCGCGCGCCGTCAAAAAGAGCGTAGACGCGCGCGATAAGCGCGATGTGCATTTCGTCATGACGCTGGACGTCTCGCTGCGTGTGGACGAGGCGCAGGTCTTACGCCGCCTTCCCGCGGGCGTACAGGCGGCCCCTACCCCTACAGGGGCGGCGTATGCGCCGCCGCAACCGGGTACGCCGCCTCGGCTGCGTCCCGTCGTCGTAGGGTCCGGCCCGGCGGGGCTCTTCGCGGCGCTGACGCTCGCCCAGGCGGGCGCGTGCCCGCTCGTGCTCGAGCGCGGCGAGGCGGTCGAGGAACGCACGCGCCGGGTGCAGGCGTTTTTTGACGGCGGCGCGTTTTGCGCGCATACCAACGTGCAATTTGGCGAGGGCGGCGCCGGCACGTTTTCGGACGGCAAGCTGACCACCGGCATCAAGGACCCGCGCTGTCGCGCGGTACTCGCGTCCTTCGTCGAACACGGCGCGCCGGAAGAGATCCTTTATCAGCAAAAGCCGCATATTGGCACAGATCACCTCGCCGTCGTCGTGCGGCGACTGCGCGAGCGCATCGTACGGCTGGGCGGCGAGGTGCGCTTTGGCGCCCGCCTCTCCCATCTCCACGTCGACGGCGGCCGGGTGGCCGCCCTGACGTACGAGGCGGAGGACGGCGCGCATACCCTCGAGGCGGACCGCGTCGTGCTCGCCATCGGCCACAGCGCGCGCGATACGTTTGAAATGTTGTGCGCGCTGGGCGTGCCCATGGCGCAAAAGCCCTTCTCCCTCGGCGCGCGCATCGAGCACCCGCAGCGGCTTATTGATCAAAGCCAATACGGCGCCTTCGCCGGCCATCCCGCGCTCGGCGCGGCGGACTATAAGCTGTCCGTGCACCTGCCCTCCGGTCGCGACGTCTACACGTTCTGCATGTGTCCGGGCGGCGTGGTCGTCGCCGCCGCGAGCGAGCAGGGGGGCGTCGTCACAAACGGCATGAGCGCCTTTGCCCGCGACGGAGAAAACGCCAACAGCGCCCTGCTCGTGGGCGTCTCGCCCGCGGACTTTCCCTCCGCGCATCCGCTCGCCGGCATGCACTTGCAGCGCGAATGGGAGCAAAGGGCCTTTTTAGCTGGCGGCGGCGATTACCGGGCGCCCGCTCAGCGGGTAGGCGACTTCCTGCTGGGCCGCAAAAGCCGCTCGCTGGGCGGCGTGCGGGCGACCTATCGCCCTGGCGTCACGCCTGCAGACCTGAGCGAGTGCCTGCCCGCCTTTGCCCTGCAGGCGATGCGCGAGGCTCTCCCCCTGCTCGATCGCCGCCTGCGCGGCTTCGCCATGCCCGACGCGGTGCTCACCGGGCCGGAAACGCGCTCTTCTTCGCCTGTTCGCATCCTGCGCGGGCAAGACGGCCAGTCCACGGGACTCGTCGGGTTGTTCCCCTGCGGCGAGGGCGCGGGCTATGCCGGGGGCATCACCTCCGCCGCGGTCGACGGCATCCGCATCGCGGAGCATATGCTGGCCTCCTGCATATAGATAAAAGACCTGCGAAAGCTTTTGCCGCTTTCGCAGGTCCTTCGTCTATCTGTCCCGCTTCTTACCCATGTAGATGATGCCGACCGCCTCCGGCCCCGTGTTCGAGCAGATGGCGGCGCCCAGCTGAAATACGCCGACGGGCGGGTAGCCGATGGCCCTTTCAAAGGCCGCTACATACGCCTCCCTGTATTTCTCGTCCGTCACGGCGATGCCGTACTCGCTCCCTTCCGCGATGCGCGCCTTCGTCAGCGCCGCCATGTTCGTGACGACGGCCTTCTCGCCGCGCACCTTTTTGACGACCTCGGATTTACCGTCGATCAACGTGAAGATCGGGTGCAGGCCGAGCAGCTCGCCCGCGATCGCCGCCGCCGCGGAAATGCGCCCCGATTTGCGGATGATCTTGAGCGTATAGGCCGTCAACAGGATTTCCATGCGGGCAAAGGCGTCCTCCAGCCGGTCGACGACCTCCTGCATGGGCCTCCCCGCGCGCAGGGCCTGGGCTGCCCGCATCACCGGGTAGCCATAGGCCATGGAATAGCAATGGCTGTCTACGATGAAAATCCGCATGGCGCTCGCGGGCCGCTCCTCCTGAAACTGCGCCGCCGCCTGATGGGCGGAAGCGTTCGTGGCCGACCCCGTCCCGTTGATGCTCACGTAGAGCACCTGCTCTACGCCCGCGTCATCGTAGGCTTTGAATTGCTCGAGGAACTCATAGGCCGTGACCTGAGACGTCGTGGGCAATCCCTGCGCGCTTCGCAGCATATCGCAGTATTCCAGAGGCGTGAAGTCCACCCGCTCCGTGTAGGCGTTGCCGTCCAGAGCGATCTTGAAGTTCATGATATCGATGTCGTTTTCTCTTTGCATCTCCTCCGGCAGGTCGCAGGCTGAATCAGTCAAAACTGCGATCTTGGGCATGTAATCATCCTTTCTTTCGTTGGCTTGTCCCATGTAACGATAAGTCCGATGAAATAAAATATGAACAGCCTTTCTTATTTTACACCCTGGCGGCCTTTTTTGCAATCGCCCGCTCTTTTTGATATATGCGGCGCACTCTATTTTTATGATAAGATTTGCAAAATGCCGGTAAATACGCTATACTCTTATGCGATGAATTTTTCTGAGTAGGGGGATACCTCATGGAGTGGATGGAGAGCCTGGAATTTTACTTTAACACCGGCATCACGTTGACGATCCATGTACTGGAACTGATGGGCGTCATCATCATCATCATCGGTGCGCTGCGCGATTTTTTCTGCTTCTTTGCGGGGCGCGGCTCCAATATCCGGCTGGATTTGGCGCAATCCATGGCCCTGGGCCTCGAGTTTAAGCTGGGCGGCGAAATCCTGCGCACCGTCATCGCGCGCGATTGGAACGAAATTCTCATCGTCGGCGCGATCATCGCCCTGCGCAGCGCGCTGAACTTCCTGATTCACTGGGAAATCCGCCATATTCAACACGACGACGAAATCCTGCACGAGGCCGTGCTGCACGATGCGCCCAAGGAGCATGCGCAAAAATAAACGCTTGCGCGTCGAACCCATAAAAGAAGCCGCACATCATTCGTGCGGCTTTTATGATGAGTTCCAGCCGATCAAGCCTTGCCGTTGCAGCCCATGACGTTGACCATCTTGTGGCGCACCATGTCGCGCAGCGCTGCGCGGGCAGGCGAGAGGTATTGGCGCGGGTCGAACTGATCTGGATGCTCCGCGAACTGCTTGCGGATCACGCCGGTCATGGCCAGGCGCAGGTCGGAGTCCACGTTGATCTTGCAGACAGCCATCGAGGCCGCCTTGCGCAGCATCTCCTCCGGTACGCCCTGCGCGCCCGGCATGCTGCCGCCAAATTTATTGATCATCTCGACGTACTCCGGCATGACGGAGGACGCGCCGTGCAGCACGATCGGGAAGCCCGGCAGGCGGCGGGAGACCTCCTCCAGGATGTCGAAGCGCAGGTGCGGCTCACCCTTAAACTTGAACGCGCCGTGGCTGGTGCCGATGGCGATGGCCAGCGAGTCGACGCCAGTGGACTTTACAAATTCCTCTACCTCGTTGGGATCGGTATACAGCGCGTCGTCCGCATGGACCTTCACGTCGTCCTCGACGCCGGCCAGACGGCCCAGCTCGCCCTCGACGGTGACGCCATACTTGTGCGCGTAGTCGACGACCTTTTTGGTCTCCTCGATGTTCTTTTCAAAGGGCAGATGCGAGCCGTCGATCATGACGGAGGTAAAGCCGCCGTCAATGCAGCTCTTGCACGTCTCAAAATCGGGGCCGTGATCCAGGTGCAGCGCGATGGGCAGATCCAGACCGGAATCCGCAGCGTCCTGCAGCGCGGCCTCGACGAGCTTAACCAGGTAGATATGCTTTGCGTACGCGCGGGCTCCCTTGGAGACCTGCAGGATGACGGGCGCCTTTTCCATGATCGCCGCCTCGGTAATGCCCTGTACGATTTCCATGTTGTTCACGTTGAAAGCGCCGATGGCGTAGCCTTCGGCATACGCCTTTTTAAACATTTCGGTGGTATTCACCAGAGCCACTTCAATCACTCCTCTTCTCGTGCGAGAAATCTCTCGTGTCGTCGTCTTATTATATCAATATTTTCTTCGTTTGAACAGCCCCGCGCACCTTTTTGTCAGATTTTTAGATGGTGCGCTTTTTTTCCGCATCCGTACGTCTAACGATTGACGCAGGGACGGTTGCGGTTTATACTGAAAACAGTTCATCCAAAGACAATAGGACAGGAGCATCTATGATTCAGACCAATACGACATACGAATGGATCGCCACGGCCGCCTTTGGGCTCGAGGGCGTCGTGGCCAACGAGCTCAAGCACATCGGCATCGACGCGCGCGCCGAAAACGGCGGCGCGCGCTTTATCGCAACGCCGGCGCAGGCCTTTTCGGCCAATCTCTGGCTCCGCTGCGCGGACCGCGTGCTGCTCGTCGTCGGCCGCTTTCCCGCCACCACGTTCGAACAGCTCTTTGAGGGCGTTCGCGCCCTGCCGTGGGAGGCTTTCATCCCGGAGGACGGCTGCTTTCCCGTGCGCGGACGCTGCGCGCGCTCTCAGCTGATGAGCGTGAGCGATTGCCAATCGATCGTCAAAAAGGCGATCGTCTCGCGGCTGCAGGCCTCCTATCATCGCGCCTGGTTCGAAGAAGGCGGCGAAACCTACGCGGTGGATGTCGCACTGCACGGCGACGTGTGCCAGCTCACGCTCGACGCCAGCGGCACGGCGCTCAACCGGCGCGGCTACCGCACCTGGAACGGCGAAGCGCCCCTGCGGGAGACGCTCGCCGCCGCGCTCGTGCAGCTATCGCCCTGGCGCCCCGGCCAGACGCTTTACGACCCCATGTGCGGCACGGGTACTTTGCTGATCGAGGCGGCGATGCGCATGGCCGACCGGGCGCCCGGGCTCGCCCGCGCCTTTGACTGCGAGCGGTGGCGCTTCATGCCCGCCGGGGAAATGGCCCGTCTGCGCGAGGAGGCGCGCTCGCGCTTTGATCCCGCTAAGGTGGAAGGCATCGCCGGCAGCGATATCGATCCGAAGGCCATAGAGCTGGCGCAAAGGCACCTGCAACAGGCGGGCCTCGCCGGCCGCGTGCCGTTCCGGGCGCTGGATATGCGCTCCGTCGCCCTGGAGGCGGAGCGCGGAACCTTTCTGCTCAACCCGCCCTACGGCGAACGCCTATCCGACCGCAAGGCCTGCGAGGCGCTCTACGGCGATTTGGGCCGGCTTGCGCGCCGCCATCCGGGCTTTCACGTCGCCTGCATCACCTCACACCCCGGCTTTGAGCGCTGCTATGGGCGGCGGGCGGACAAAAAGCGGCGTTTTTACAACGGCCGCCTCGAGTGTGAATTCATGACCTTCTTTGCCAAGCGAAAGGAGAACTGATCCATGCCGACGCTCTGCGCACGCGCCCTACGCCAGCGCCGCCATGCGCTGGGCCTTACGCACAAGGAGCTCGCCTACTATCTGGGCCTGCAAAAGGCCGACATCGAGCGCCTGGAGGCGCGCGATGAAGAGATCAGCGCACCCCTCTTTTCCCGCCTGTGCGGGGCGCTCGCCTGCGACGCGCAGTTGCTCGCCGCGCGGGGGGCCGATGCGCTGACTGCGTCGGACATGCAGGCCATCCTCGCCTTCGCGCGCCTTACGCCGGAAAAGCGCCGCGCCGTGGCGCAGATCATCTTGCAGCTCTCTCGCCCTTTCTGAAGAGGTGGATGTCTCCTGCCTTTTCTAAGACGAAAGCGATCCCGTCCGCACAGCCTGCCGTCGGCAGGCTTTTTTGCTGCCCGTCGGGCCCCTCGAGCGTCACGTCCGCATCCGTCCATCCAGGCGGCAACGAGAGCTCTACGCGCAGCCTGTCCGCAAGGTCCGCGGGTCGCCCCTTTGCGTTCACGACCCCGATCGTCAGCAAGGCCTGATCCGCGCCGATAAGCTGCGCCTCGAGCGTAAGGCGCGTCCCGGCCGCAAAAAAACCGCCGAATACATAGCGTGCGCGTGCAAAAAAACCGGACGCCGCGTCCTTTGCCGTCAGCTCCTCCGCCTCGACCGGCATGCCGACGGTCAGCCTCCCCGCCGCAGCAGAGCGCACGCCGTTTACACAAAGCGCAAACGCGTATGTGCCGGCTTCGGCCTTGTCCGTTACGCGCAGCGTCAGCGTCTTGTCCGTCGGCGCGCCCTCGATGCCCGCCATCGACAGGCCGATCGGGCTCGTCTCCTTCCCCCAAGCGTCGAGGAAGACGACGTCCACGTCGTGTTCATAATCCGCAAAGCCCGTGAGCGCCACGTCGTAGCAGACGAGGCTCTCCGTTCCCAGCGGCGCATCCCCCCGCTGCCTGCCGATTTCGATCGTCTGCTCCGCGCCCGCGTCCTGCGCCTGCGTTTGAGCTTCCCGCTTTTCCTGTGCGCTCGCCCAATGGGGATAAACGGACGCCCGCCCGTCCCCCGGATGCGCTTGCATCGCTTCCGTCCCCGCCGTGCACGCGGCCACCAGGCAAGCGGCCATGACCCCTATCAAAAGCGCTTTCAACATTCCGGCCTCCTCGTTCATGCCAACCCGCTTATCTTCGAAATAGACGATCATGGTTTTTGTTTTCTTGCGCATACTAAGCGGGTATCAAAAACATTGGAGGGAGCGCCATGAATCCACAATCCCGCAAGGTCGTGCTCATCGGCACCGGCATGGTCGGCATGAGCTACGCCTATGCGCTGCTCAATCAAAGCGCGTGCGACGAGCTCCTGCTCGTCGATATCGACGAGGCCAAAGCCCGCGGCGAAGCGATGGACCTTAACCACGGCCTCGCCTTTTCCCCGTCCCATATGCGCATCGCCGCCGGCAATTATGCGGACTGTGCGGACGCGGATATCGTCGTCATCTCCGCCGGCGTCGCGCAAAAGCCCGGCGAGTCGCGCCCGGCGCTGCTCTCGCGCAACGCGGCGGTCTTCGGCTCCATCGTCGAGCCCGTGCTGCGCTCCGGCTTTTCGGGCGTGTTCCTTGTTGCGACAAATCCGGTGGACGTCATGGCGCGCCTGACGCTGAAGCTCTCCGGCTTTGCGCCCAGCCGCGTCATCGGCACGGGCACCGCCCTGGATACCGCGCGGCTTCGCTATCTGCTCGGGCAGTATTTCTCCGTCGATCCGCGCAACGTGCACGCCTACGTCATGGGCGAGCATGGCGACAGCGAGTTCGTCCCCTGGTCGCAGGCCATGCTGGCGACCAAGCCCGTCTTTACCGTCTGCGCCGAATCCAGCGGCCGCTTTCAGGCGGAGGCGATGGAGGATATCGCCCTGCAGGTGCGCGATGCGGCGCAGCAGATCATCGCCGCCAAGCGCGCCACGTATTACGGAATCGGCATGGCCATGGCGCGCATCACCAAGGCGCTGCTGGGCGACGAAAACAGCGTTCTCACCGTGTCGACGATGCTGCGCGGCGCTTACGGCGTGCGCGATGTGTTCGCCGGCATCCCCTGTATCGTCGGGCGCACAGGCGTGCGCGAAATTTTGACGTTGCCCATCACGCCCGAAGAGGAGGACCGCTTCCGGCATTCGTGTCAGGTACTGGACGAGTGCTGGAAGGAAATCAGCCTCTAGCCGTTTCATCCTCCCGCTCGCGCGCTTCGCCGCGGTAGGCTTTGGGCGCCATGCCCGTCGCCCGGCGAAAGACGGATGTGAAGTAACGCGGGTTGGCCATGCCGACGGCGTGCGCCACCTCAAACACGTGCATGTCCGTCTGTTTGAGCAGCGCGCAGGCGCGTTCGATGCGCACGGAAAGCAGATAGGCCGGAATGCTGCATGCGCATTCGTCGCTGAAATGGCGGCTCAGCCAGCTCGGCGACATGCCGACGTACGCGGCGATGTCCGAAAGCGATATGCTTTCGGCATAATGATGGCGAATATAGCGTACAGCTTCCTGTACAGGGGCGCTCATCGAGGGCGCTCCTTTGAGTAGGTCCATACAACGAATCAGGCATCGCTCGAGCGTCTGATGCAGCTGACCAAATGTAGCGTAGCTCTCGGCGCGCAGCCTCCCCTCTATTTCTACGTCGTCCAGGCTCAGCCCGTGGCTTTGCAGCACGCCGGCCAGCGTGACGCGTATGGAGCGGAGCACGTCCTGCAGCAAATCAAAATCGCGGCTTCTCCCGAGCTGTTTCATCAACGTATCGAGGCTATGCATCGCCTCTTGCGCGTCCTTCTCGCGCAGAGCGAAGCGCAACTGCATCAGGTCTTCGTGGATCTGCTCGCGGTCGGGCGCGGTTCGCTGGCCTTCAAACATGCCCGGCGTCATGATCATCGTCTGCATGTCGAAAAACTGCTGCCTCGATAATGCGTCCAGGCGTTCAAAGGCAGCGGTCAGGCGTTCGTATCCGCCGACGGGGTCTGAGAGCACCGTGTAGTTGCGATACGGCGTCTTGGCCATGTCGAAGATACGGGCGTACATCCTGTTAAAACAGCCCGCTACGATCTGCGCCACATCCATCGCCGTTATTTGCGCCGGTGTGTTGAACAGCATGCACAGTCGCTTGGAGTGATCGTAGAGCAGCATCGCCGTCACGCACTGCACGCCCTGTGTGCGCAGCAGGGCATGGATTTCCCGCTCGGTCTCTCGAAAACACGCCGTGTAATCAAAGGCATCGATGCCAAAAAAGGGCCGGTAGACCTTGCGGTGCAGGCCGGTGATCAACAGGTGATAGCCTCCAAAGTCGACAGGTTCGATCGTTTTGCGTCGAAGCAACTCCCGATAGTAACTCTCCGGCTGCCCAAAGATCAACTCGCAAGTCACGGCGTACCGGTGCACGCAGGCCTCCATCGATTCATGTTCGATATCCACGTACGTTCCTCCTGTGTGAAAGAAGCCGCGCCGATTGCTCGGTGCGGCTCAGCGCGCCGAAAAAGCGGCTCCTGCCGCTCTTTCGGGCGAATGGACAATATTATTTCATCGCGTTCTGTCCCGCGATCTGCCCGAAGACGATGATGTCGGCGATCGCGTTGCCGCCCAGCCGGTTGGCGCCGTGGATGCCGCCTGTGACCTCGCCGCACGCGAAGAAGCCCTCCATTACGTCGCCCTGCGCGTCGAGCACCTGGCACTTCTCGTTGATTTCGATGCCGCCCATCGTATGGTGCACCTGCGCGCGGCCTACGCCCGCGTAATACGGCGCCTTGTCAAACGCATACTCGAATACCTTGCGCCCGAACGGGTCCGGCTCCGTGCCCGCGACGGCCTTGTTGTACTGCTCGACCGCCGCCTGCAGCTTCGCCGCGTCCACGTTCATCTTCTCCGCAAGCGCCTCGAGCGTCTCGCCTTCGACCAGATAGCCGCTCTCGACCAGTTCGGCGATGCTCTTGCCGTTGTAATGGTAGCCGCCTTGGATGTCCCAGGCGGTGTGCGCGTCGCTCAGCCACCAGAAAAAGCTGTCCGTCTGGCTTAGCACCGCGCTGGAAAGCACGTCGCGCCGCGAATCCTCCGCCACGAAGCGCTCGCCCTCGGCGTTGATGAACATGTTGTTCGCGATGGACGCGGAAATGTTGCCGCCGCCCGTGACCAGTTGAATCCATTCCATGCCGTACAGGCTCGCGCCGGCCGCCTGCGCCATCACGATGCCGTCGCCCGTGGCGCAGGGCTGGTTCGTCGTCGGCACGCTCTCGTCCAGCGTCGCCCAATGCTTGTTGTAGGCCTGGCGCATCTCCACGTTCGCGCCAAAGCCGCCCGTCGCCATGATCACGGCCTTGTTTGCCCGATAGAGGAACGGCGTGCCGTCGGCGGCCGAGCCCTTGACGCCGCACACCCGGCCGTCCTCCACGATCAGCTCCTCCGCCTTATGCTCCAGGATGACTTCCCCGCCGTTCTCCTTGACGAACGCGTGCTGCGGCAGCACAAAGTCCGAGCCCGCGCCGCCAAACGACCCGGTCGGCTGGTGCGAGCGGGCCCACGTGGCGCCCACCGCCGTCGTGATGTCGGGTTTCCATTCCGTGCCCAGCGCGGAGAGGAAGTCGATGGCCCTTGGCGCGCCGTCGCACAGCAGCTCGATCAGCTCCGGCTTGCCCACGTAGTCGCCGTCCACATACGTCTGCAGCTTGTGCAGGTCTGCGCTGTCAAACACGAAGCTTTCGCCCGTCGCCAGATAGGCGTCCAGATCCTTGCGCACGGAGGCCTGCCAGCGCGCCATGGCCTCGCCCTTGGGCTCGAGCGCCAGCTTTTCCTCGACAGATTCCACCGCCGAGGCCGTCATGGTCCCCGCATGCTGAATGTCGGTGCCCGCCGCGTTGAGCGCGCTGCCCGCCGCGATGGTGTTGCCGCCGACGGAGGCCATCTTGTCAAAGATGATCACGCTGCCGCCCGCGCGCAGCACTTCCACGGCCGCGGTCATGCCCGCGCCGCCCGCGCCGATGATGACCACGTCCGCGCTGCGCTCCTCCAGCTCTTTCTCGCCCGCCTCGGCCGGCGCTACCGCCTGCGAGATCGCCTCCATCGTCGCGCCGGAGGCGAGCAGGGCCGCGGTCACGGCCTCGATGACGCCCTGGCTGGAGAGCGTGCAACCGGCTACCGTATCCACCGCCACGCTCTGCGCGGCGACGATCGACTCCGGTATTTTCGCGAACGCGGGGTCGGAGATGCCCACCGTATCCCCATGCGCCAGGATTTCAATCGATTCGATGGCCGTATCGCTCAGCGTAACCGATACCCGAATGGGGCCGGCAAAGCCCTGCCCCTCCCCTTCATAGGTCCCCGCGGTGAATGCCGACTCGGCCGCCGCAAGCGACAGCGAACACAGCATCGCCAGACACAAGCAAATAGCAAGCGCGCGTTTCATGTCGATCTCTCCTCACTTCTTCGGGCATTGCCCGTGTATAGGCTCATTATAGCATGCGCACGAGCGGAGAGATAGTTCAATAATCTGCAAACATGTTTAAAATATTGCTTTTTCGTCCGAGATTTCCGCGAAAATACGCCATTTTCGAAGCGCGGCGTTTACTATTTGTTAAAAAATCTTCATTCAAACATTACACACGCTCATATGACGTTCACGGCAGCCCAAAGAAGCCAAAGCGGATCATATCCACCACGCCGTGCGCGATCATGGCGGACGTCACATCGCGTTTGCGTTGCAAAGCAGCGAAAGGCAATCCGAAAACCACGATATAGATGAGGGTAGAGACGATTCCGCCGACTACACCTCCTTGCACGAAGGCGTCCGGTGTATGGATCAGAACGTGCGGAACGATCATCATAAACCAGCATGTGAACTGTTGTCCGCGGGTATCTATGCACCCCTGAACCAGATGCACACAAAATGCAAAAAACAAAGCGCGCAGGGCGATCTCCTCCAACACAGCCGGATTGAGCGCGACGATCAGACCAGCCAGCGACGGTTGAAAGCGCTGGCCTGTAATGCCTCCGTTGAGAAGACAGTTGATCCCGCCTAATAATCCGCCTGCCGCGATGCCTATCGCGACGCTGACAACGACGCTTGCGGGAGCTTGTGCACGAAGCATCGCCATTCGGCACTTAGGATATTTCGCAAAAGTCGACAGCATGGCAAGCGCCGCTGCCAGCGTGGTTACGAAACTCCATCCGGCGGAGAGTAGCCGCCTGTACACAAGAACATGGCCGAGGCATGCCGCCAATGCCAGCCCGAGCGATAGTACGATATCCCGCTTGCTCGGAAGCTTGTAATGGGTCAACAGTACGATGGAAAGAAATAGCGAACCTGCTTCCAGCACGATCCACATCCGCTGCGTAGCAGACAGTGATAGCGAAATCCCCATATTGAGCACGAACACGAGCAAAAAAGCCGCAAACAAGCGCCATGCGATGTGCATCTTGGATTTCTTCATCTTGCCCTCCTTGCCAGCGCGGCGCCCCGGTTGAAAC
>JAEYAR010000059.1 GCA_023404715.1 Bacillota bacterium
GTATAGAGCAGGCCGCAGGCGACGTACATCGTATGGGCTGTGCACAAAATGACGATGCCGCGCTCGCGGGCCATCTTGAGCATATCCTCGTCCGGCTTCTTGCCGCGGCAAAAGACGATGCAACTCACGTCCAGCATTTCCGCCGTGCGGATGACGTGCGCATTGGTCAGGCCCGTCACCAGCACGGTGCGGTCCTTCACGAATGCGAGCACGTCGCTCATCATGTCGGAGCCGCAGGCGGAGCGAATGTCGATATCCGGGTCGTCCTCCGTCAGGAATGCAGCGGATAGGATGTCGGCGATCTCGCGTATTTTCATTGGCATACCGTCCCTTCGTATGTTCAGGCCAGCGAGGCCAGGATGCTTTGGTTGAACCGGACGTAGTTACACAATACGTCTAAATAATTATACTTGATTCTAGAGGCCATGGCTAGGGCATCCTGCGAATTTTGTGATTTTACGCTTGATATGGCGTTTTGTGTCGTCCCCAGCAGCTCCATCAGGCCATCTACGACGCCGTCGGCGCCGCCCGGCACCAGGCGAGAAAGCTTTTTCTTCAGCGATTCGCCCTGGTCAAAGAGCGTCTGCATCCGGCTGACGACGGCCTCCGGCGTCATTTCCTGTTTATCCAGCGCCAGCGAGCAGGCGCCGATCTCCTGCATCGCGCCCTCGACGAAGGAAAAAATATTCTGGATGGCGATTTGCTGATCCTCCGTCGCCGTAATGCGCAGCTCGATCTCGTCCGTAGACAGGATGTAAATATAAGCCGGCACCCCTTGGTCGCCGAGCCGTTTTTGAATGATCGCGGCATCCTCCTGCGTGGTATATGCCGACGCAAGCACGCGGAACTTGTCGTCCTCCAAAATGTAGCCCGCCGCTCCGCGCCCGGTATAGGCTGCGGCCTGGCTGCGCGCGGCGTCCAGGCCCGCGTATGCGCCGAGCTGAATGGTATAAAACGTCCGCTTGGGCAGCACGAGCGTATCGCTCACGTCCGGCTGAATTCCCGGCGTCGCGCTCGGCGCGGACGGCTGCGGCGAGCCGGCGCCGCGCGAGAAAAACCCCTTGACGCCCGCCGTCAAAAGATAGAGCGCCGCCATCAAAAACACGAGGCCCAACGCCCGCCGGAAGCCGCGGCCCGCCGGATAGCGCTTTTTTTGTAAATGATGCGTCCTTCGCATAGCCCATCCTCCTCACTCACACTGGTCAAGCCTATGCGCGGACAAATTTCTTTATGTCGTTCCTTGCCACGCGGCGTCCCCGATGTTAAAATAGAGGAAAAGCCATCGAGGAGGCCGATTATGCGCTATCAGCTCGATACCATCCCGGTGTGGGATGCTTATAAAGCGGGCGGCGAATGCCCGCTGTGCGCCCTGCGCAAGCAAAACGAGGCGATGTACGTCGACAGCTTTCTCGGCGCGTCCGTCATGGAGCCGGATACCCGCGTCGAGGTCAACGAAAAGGGGTTCTGCCCGGAGCATTTCCGCCAGATGTTCGCACAAAAAAACCGCCTGGGTCTCGCGCTCATCACCCACACGCATATGAAGGAGGTCGTCGCCTCGCTCGATGCGGTGCTGGACGGCGGCGCTTCCGCCCCGGGCGGCGGTCTTTTTCGCCGCCTGTCACCCGCAAAGCAGGAGGGCGGCGCAGGCGGCGCGGTCCGCGCGCGCACGGGCAAGTGCGTGCTTTGCGAGCGGCTGGATTATACGATGCGCCGCTACGCCTATACGCTCGTGCATCTATGCACGCACGACAAGGAGTTTCTAAAAACCTTTGCTGAATCAAAGGGGCTCTGCCTCACCGACCTCGCGCTCGTGCTGGACATGGCGGATGAGATGCTCTCCGGCAAAGAGCGCGCGGCCTTCCTGACCGCGCTTAGCGACGTGCAGAAGCGAAACATGGAGCGCATCGAAAAGGAGCTGGAATGGTTCACGCTCAAATTTGACTATCGCAATCAGGACAAGCCCTGGGGCAACAGCCGTGATGCGCTCGAGCGGGCGATCAACATGCTCAAGGGTACCTGCATCAAGCCTACGCAGGATTGAAAGGGCATCCTGCTGCGCGATCGATGGAGCCGAGCCGGACTGGTTCGCCGTTCAAAAGGAGGTATTCACCTGTATGCGCCACTACATCCTCGTGCGTTATCACGAACAGGTCATGGGCCGTGAAGCGCTTTGCGCTGAGATATCCTCACTGTTTGCCAGGGCTTTGCTTCTTCCGGGCATCGAGGACGTCCGCGTCCATCCAGCTGTCATCGAATCGCCGGGCCGCTACGATCTCATGATCGTCATGCAAATGAAAAGGGAAGCGCTGCCCGTCTTCGACGCCTCGCCCATCCATCTCGAATGGAAGGAGCGCTTCGCGCGCTTCCTCGACGCCAAGGCGATATTCGACTGCGAATAAATGCCTGCAAAGCTATGCCCCCGTCCGATATGAAAGACGGGGGCGTAGCTTATTTTAGACGTAGTGCACCGCGCTCATGTCGTGCTCGATCTCGCGCGCGGGCGCGCCATAGCCCAGCGCCGCGCAGCACTGCACGTCGTGCTCCGCCGGGATACCGTAAGCGGCGAGCCGCGCGCGCACGCTTACGTCTTCGTTCGTATCCTTCATCTGGTTGATCCAGCAGGAGGCCACGCCCAGCGCGTGCGCTGAAAGCATGATGTTTTGCATCGCGCAGCCCGCGTCGGCGATGGCGTTCGCATTCGTCCGCTGGTTGGAGACGATGACGAGCGTATCGGGTCTGTAAAAATCGTAATCCTCGCGGCCGATCGCCTTGCCGACGGCTTGGGCCAGCCCCGCGATCTCATCCGCGCTCCGAAGGACCGTAAAGCGCCAGGATTGGCGGTTCATCGCCGTGGGCGCGTAGACCGCCGCGGTCATGATCTGGTCCAAAATATCCTGCGGTATCTCCTTTTGTTCGAACGCGCGGCAGCTGCGGCGCGTCATCATGTTTTCAAGCACAGCGTTCATCGTTCATCCTTCCTTTCCGTTTCCTGTCCCTTCTTTTCTTCGTAGCGCTCCACGACGACGCCCGCCTCGCTCAGAATCTCCAGCGAGAACGCGTCGGGGTACCCTCGCTCGTACACCACCCGCCGGATGCCCGCATTGACGATCATCTTCGCGCACAGGATGCAGGGCTGATGCGTGCAATATAGCGTCGCTCCGTCGATCGATACGCCGAGCTTTGCGGCCTGGATGATCGCGTTCTGCTCGGCGTGCACCGCATAGCAAAGCTCCTGGCGCGTGCCGGATTCGACGCCCAGTTTTTTTCGCAGACATTCGCCCCGTTCTACGCACGTACGCACGCCCGCCGGGGCCCCGTTATATCCCGTGGTCATGATGCGCCTTTCCTTGACGATCACGGCCCCGATCTTGCGGTCCGCCTGATAGCAGCTCGCCCAGGTAGAGATCAACTGCGCCATCTCCATAAAGCGCCGGTCCCATTTATCGAACATGCTCATCGCCCTCTTCCGCCTTTCACTACTTCCCATTATACAAACCCGCCCGCCCGACGTCAATCACCTTGTGGTTCAGCTTTGGCCTATAGCCGCATAGGCTAAGCGGGTGATAAAATTGGTAAAGAAGCATACTCTCGTGCGGCAAACCGCGCTCCTTTCCGCTACCAACGTGGCCGTACGGGCCATGGGCTTTCTCATGCGCATTTGGACTTCGCGCGTCCTGGGCGCGCAGGCGGTCGGCATTATGGAGCTGGCCTCCTCCGCGCACATGTTGTGCATAACCCCGGTCACCTCGGGCCTGCCCGTCGCTACCTCGCGCATGGTCGCGAGGGAGGGCGGCGAGGCCGCGCGCGTATTGAAGAGCGGCCTGCGGCTCGCGCTGCTCATCTCCCTGCCCGTCTTTGGCGCCTTGGCGATCCTCTCGCCCTTTATCGCCAACCTCCTGGGCGACGCGCGCACGTTCCCCTCGCTGTTGGCTTTTCTGCCCTGTATCCCCGTGCTCGGCGTTTCCGCGACGCTGAACGGCTACTTCTACGGGCGTGAGAATGCCCTGCCGCCCGCGATGTCGGAGCTGCTCGAGCAGGTCCTCCGCTTTGGCGTCACATTCGGCCTGCTGCTGTCCCTGCCGCAGCTGTCCCTCGCTTACCGCGCCGCCGTGCCCGCGGCGGCGACGTTTGTCGGCGAATCGTTCGGCCTTGTCTTTATGGCATTGTATGCCCATAAGGCGCTTCGCCTCGCGCACCGCGAGGCGCGCGCCCCCCAAATGGAAAAAACGCTCTTTCGCCTTGCGCTACCGATGACGTGCATGCGGCTTGTCACTTCCTCGATGCGCACGGTAAACGCCATGCTCGTCCCCTCCCGGCTGCAGCTTTCCGGTTTGGCTGCCGGCGAAGCCGTCGCCCGCTTTGGCATGCTGCAGGGCATGGCGATGCCCGTACTCATGATGCCCTCGGTCGTCACCAGCGCGCTGGCGATGGTCGTATCCCCCGCCGTGGCCAAGCGCCAGCAAAGCGCCGGGCCGCTTCGCATCCTCGTGCGCAAGACGCTATTGGGCGCGCTCGCCGTCTGCCTTCCCTGCGCCGCGCTCGTCTACTTTTCGGCCGGCTTCGTCGCGGAGCGCATTTATCGCCAGGCCGAGCTTTTGCCGCTGCTGCGGTTCATGTCCCCCATGGTCGTTCTCATGGGCATTCACCAGGTGGTCAACGCCATGCTCGCGGGCCTGGGCGTGCAGAAAAAGGCGCTGTACGCCTCCCTCTCCGGCTCCGCCTTTTCGCTGGTGCTGACCTTTCTGCTCACCGCGCGCCCGCAGCTGAGGCTGTACGGCTACGCCTTCGCCTCTATGGCGGGCCATGCGCTCACGCTGCTGCTGAACATGAGCCTGCTCGGCGGCGCAGTGCGGCGCGAGTACGTTTAGTTTTGCCGATCAGCGATGGGCCGGCGTAGCGAGTACAAAGACAAACCCCGCCAGATCGATGGCCTGAAAGGAGGAGCCGAGCCAAAGCGCCGATAGCACGGTCGCCGATACGGGCTCTACGCAGGCGATGAGGCTTGTGCGCGTCGGCCCGATGCGCGCCCCCCTGTCAGGTAACAGGTGAAGGCTACGACCGTACCGAGCAGCACGATGACCAGCAGGCATCCCGCCGTGCCCGCGTCGAAGACGACCCGCTGCCCGAGCGGACGAAAGAGCGCAAGGAGCGCCAACCCGCCTATTAGCGTCAGCAGCATGCCCGATTTACGCGCTTGCCTTCGTCATCCATTCCCTCCATCGCCTTTGAATGCCGTCTATTATAGCACGGTAAAGGTGAAAAAGAAATTGGGGTATCGGGGCATTTTTTGTCTTCATATGGTTGACAAAGTCAGATTATGTAGTATGCTGACTTTGTCAGATAAAAAAGGAGGCTCCCCATGCAGCAAACTTTATCTTATTGTATTACATTTCTGAAAAAGAATTTCGACCGTTTTTGCGGCGAACGCCTCGCGCAGCTCGGGCTCACACGCGGTCTGCTCTTCTTTCTCATCTATATTGGCAAGTATCCGGCTTGTTCGCCCGGCGCGCTATCCGACGCGCTGCGCGCAGATTCAGGCCATACCGCCCGCTCGGTGGACAAGCTGGTGCAATCCGGTTTCGTCCGGCGCGCGCGCAGCGACGCTGACGCGCGCGCCTTTACCTTGCAGTTGACGCAGAGCGGTGAGGAGGCTTTTCAGTCGGTGCGCTCACTCTTCGCCGAATGGGACGAATCCATATTAGCGCATACTCCTCCGCAGGAGCGCGAGGCCGCGTTGAATTTTCTTATTGCCCTTGTCCGCCCGAAAGAAGGCGCATGCGATGTACGATAATCTTTTTCGCTCCTTGCGTTAGGACGCGTAACGCTCAAACCAGTGTGCGCGCAGGCCGCCGTACCGTCAATGTATCCGCTATAACCAGGCCTGCCTTGGCGGCTTGCAGCAAAGGCAAGGCTGTATCTAAGAAACGGAGTGATTCTGATGCGTTATGCGATCGTCTATTCCAGTCAAACGGGCAACACTGCGCTGCTCGCCCGCCGCATTAAAGCCGCGCTCGTCCCGCACGGCTGCGTCTGCTGCACCGAAACAGGTGCGAAAATTCCGGAGGCCGATCTGCTTTTCATCGGATTTTGGACGGACAAAGGTACTTGCGACGTAAGAACGGCCTCATTCCTTGCACGGCTATCCAGCCGGCGTGTCTTTCTCTTCGGCACGGCTGGTTTT
>JAEYAR010000125.1 GCA_023404715.1 Bacillota bacterium
AACCTGACCGTCGCCGACGGCGAGATCGTCGCCCTGCTCGGCGGCAGCGGCTGCGGCAAGACCACCACGCTGCGCATGATCGCCGGCTTCACGGAGGCGACGCAAGGGCGCGTGCTGGTGGACGGCAAGGACATCGGCCCACTGCCCGCCTACAAGCGCAACGTCGGCATCTTCTTTCAGAATTACGCCCTCTTCCCGCACATGAACACGTTTGACAACGTGGCCTTCGGCCTCAAGCTCAAGAAGCTGCCCAAGGCCGAGATCGAACGCAAGGTCTGCGCCATCCTCGGCCTCGTCAAGCTGACGGGACTGGAGAAGCGCTACCCCCGCGAGTTGTCCGGCGGACAGCAGCAGCGCGTCGCGCTGGCCCGCGCGCTGGTCACACAGCCCTCGGTGCTGCTGCTGGACGAGCCGCTCTCCAACCTGGACGCCAAGCTGCGCGTGGAGATGCAGCTGGAGATCAAGCGCATCCAGCGCGAGACGGGCATCACCACCATCATCGTCACCCACGACCAGGAGGAGGCCATCTCCCTCGCCGACCGCGTCGTCGTCATGAACGCGGGCAGGCTTTTGCAGGTCGGCTCCCCGCGCGATGTCTTCGAGCGCCCGGCGAACCTGTTCGTCGCCGACTTCATGGGCGTCTCCAACTTCATCCCCGCCGTGGTCGGCGCGGGCGACTTCTTGCTCACGGATACGGCCCGGCTGCCGATCCTGCCAGCCGACCGCCGGCGCTTTGCCGAGGGGGACGGCGCCGTCGCCGCCATCCGCCCGGACGCCGTGCGCGTCGCGCGCGCGCAGGCGCCCGGCCTGCTGCGCGGCACGGTCGAGAGCGCCGTCTACAAGGGCAACGCCACGCGCCTGGAAATCGGTGGCGTCTTTGACGGTCCGCTCTACGTAAGCCTTCACGATGATGCCAGCTTTGAGCGCGGCAACCCGGTCTTCATAGGCCTGCCCGCCGACAAGCTGCTCATATATCCCAAGAACGAAAAGGAGAATGCACAATGAACATGAAGCGCATGCTCGCCATCCTGCTCGCCGCCGTCATGGCGCTGGGCCTGACCTCCGTCTCCGCCCTCGCGGAGGGGGCGTACCAGGGCAAGGAGCTCGTCGTCGCCACCTGGGGTTGGACCGCCGCGCAGGTTAAGGAGCTCGCCAAGGGCTTCGAGGAGGCGACCGGCTGCACCGTCATCATCGACGAGACGAGCGGCAACGCCGACCGCCTGAACAAGATCACCGCCCAGAAGAACAGCCCGGAGATCGACGTGGCGCTGCTGACCGAGAACTTCGCCGCCACGGGCAACGCGATGGGCCTGTTTGAAAAGATCGACACCTCCGTCGTCACCAACCTGGACCACCTCTACGACTTCGCGAAGAACGCGGAGGGCTACGGCCCCTGCTATTCGCTGGTGCGCTACGGCATCCTCTACAACGCGGACCTCGTTGAAGCGCCCGCCTCTTACGAGCAGCTCTTCACCGACGAGCAGTATGCGGGCCTCGTCTCCATCCCCGATATGGCCGGCACCGCGGGCCCCTACCTGCTGGTCGCGCTGGCCGAAAGCCTCGGCGGCGGCCAGGAGAACGTGGACCCCGCCTTTGAGCTGATGGCCGCGCACAAGGACAACATCGCCCAGTTCTACATGACCAGCTCCGACGTGCAGACCGCCTTCACCACGGGCGAGATCGCCGTCTCCGTGTTCATGGATATGAACATGCCGCCCCTCACCGAGGCGGGCCTGAACATCAAGTGGGTGGATGCCAAGGAGGGCAGCTTCTCCGCCGCCGCGACGGTCAATGTCGTCAAGGGCTGCAAGAACCCGGAGCTCGCGCAGCTCTTCGTCAACTACCTGCTCAGCGACGAAATCCAGAGCCAGGTGGGCGACGTGCTCAGCGAAGCGCCGACCAACAAGAACGCCACCATGTCCGAAACCGCGAAGGAATACCTCGCCTTCGGCGAGGAGGCCATCGGCGCGCTCAAGGCGTTCGACTGGAACTTCATCAACGACCACAAGGCCGAGTGGATCGAGCGCTTCCAGAAGGAAGTCGCGATCTAATCGCTTGAAAAAAGGGCGTCCGTCGATCGGATGCCCTTTTTCATTGGGTTGGGAGGCGTTTTCCACAGTTTGTCCGCATGTGGTATCAGCGCCGGTTGCCCGGCTCCACCGGTTTGACGCGCTCCCTTTCTCCGTTACGCCCGCACGAGCTGCACGGCCTCAAACATCCGCTCCGCCGTCAGGCAGGCCATGCCCGCGCGGTAGTCGTGCCACATATCCGGGGCGTAGAGGATTTCCGCGCACATCCGCTCCGGCAGCAGGGCGGAGAGCCCGTCTCCGACCGCCGCGATGCACTCCGCCCGCAGGTTCGGCCCGCCCAGGGCGATATACTGCGGGTTGAGCACGCCGCAAACCCAGGCGGCGATCTGCACGACGCGCCGCACGTATCGCCGGTCGTCCACGTCGGCGGCCAGCCAATCGTCGACCGAGCGCTCCGCGTCGATCGGGATCAGGCCGATCTCGCCCGCAAAGCGGTTGCACCCGCGGATCACCCGCCCGCCCGCGATGAAGCCCGCGCTGACGCAGCCCTTTTCAAAGTGCAGGTATGCCATATTCAACGCATCCGGCGTCTCGGTAGGGAACTCTCGCGCGTAGCAGCGGCCAAAGCCGACCGCCGTGGCGTTCAAGTCGTTTTCCAGAAACACGGGCACGCCGTAGCGCTCCCGCAGCGCCCCGCCGATATCCACCCGGCGCAGCGCCGCGCCGTCGGGTACCCCGCGCCAATAGGCCTCGCCCTCCACGATGCCGGGCACGCCCACGCCGATGACCCGTATCTCCCGCTGCTCAAACTGCGCGTCCAGATAGGCCTCGATCGCCCGCTGCTCGCCATCCGCGATATTCAGTCCGGCGCTTTCCACGATCTCCCCCCGGGCGTCGACGATCAGCGCCCACGCCCGCCCCCCGCTGAGGCAAAAGGCCGCGCCGCAGATGCGACCGGGGGCGATGCGGTAACGCTCGGCCTTGCGCCCCCCGCTGGATGCGTCGAAGCCCGCGCTCTCGATCTCGCCGCTTTGCTGCATCTCAAAGAGCAATGTGCGCACGGTGGTGGAGCTGATCTGCGTATCCCGGGCGATCTCGGCCCGTGTGGCCGTACCCTTGCGCTTCAAGGCCCGCCGGATCATCGATCGATTCACCTGCCTGAGCAGCCCCGGTCTGGCGTTCAAAGCATCCATGGAGCATCCCCCTTCCGCTTACATCGAATACTTTTAAAAGTTTCTGATATAAGTATACGCGGCGGGACCCGGCTTGTCAAGGGCGGATTGGGGCTCCATGAAGTCTTACGGGCGCACATAAAACAAAATCTGCCTTGCAAATGCAAAGGCAGCATGATATGATAATAACGTAGGCAGGAGGGTGCTTGCAGGCGGAATCCCCCGCGAGACGTCGTACGAAAGCGGGGTGATAGCATGAGTGACTTCGAGTTGATCTCGGTCTTCCTCATGGTCTTATCCCTAGTAGTAATACTGCTAAAAAAGGATAAGTAACAGAAAACCGCCCACAGGCCAGTCCCCTGTTTGGGCGATTTCTGTTTGAAATTGCTCGTGGAGTAATCCGCCAAAAGGCACTGAACCTTCCTGCCTACATTGTACGACGCCCCGCGCCGCGTGTCAAGCACCCGGCGCGGTTCTTTTTTCATTTTTCTTAAAAATAAACGTATCGCAAACAATAACCCTCCTTATTTCAAAGCATTACCGACGCATTTACGATGTAGGGGCGCGCATTGCGCCAATGTCATGAAGCGCGGTTAAAGCTTCGACGCAAATGTAGGGGCGACCATGGGTCGCCCGCCCGTAGCCCAAAGGCTCCCCTGGCCAGGGGAGCTGTCAGCGAAGCTGACTGAGAGGTCGTCTCTCTCCTTTAAAAGTGCAGGCGAAAAAACGGAGCCCGGCACCCTGACCGGCCCCGCAGACTGTTGAAAAACCCCAGTCACTTAGTTGGGGATGCATGAAGGGGAGGACTCCCCTTCATGTGGAATCGTATCGACCGGCTCTGCCGGTCGGGCGGGGCGTTTTCCGCAGTCAAATGCGTAGCATTTGCGGAGGAAAACATCTCCCGTGATTTTCGTGCAAAATGATCCTTCATTTTGCACGAGGCCGTCGACTTTGTCGACGGCCAGCGGGGCCCGGCATCCTGACCGGCCCCGTTTTGTGTTTTCATTCGGCGTATTCGAGCCATAGCTCCAGCCCCAGGGCGCTACCCTGCGGGCTGTCGGCATTCGCCCCGCTGCCCTCAAACGTCAGGGTGGCGACGGGCCGCACCTCGCCCGGGGCGAGCGTGAAACCCTCCGCGTCCGCCGCCAGCTCGCAGCGCACCGTATAGCAGCCGCCCGCGTCCGCCGCCTGCAGCGCCTGCGCGCAGACGCGCAGCGCGCGCGTCGTATCCGCGCCGTGATTGGCCGCGTAGACGGTCGCCTGCGTGGGCGGCAGCGCCTCGGAGCGCCACGCGCCCGCCTGTTCGTCCCAGGTGTAGGGCAGCTCGGGCATCGCGTCGGCCTCCAGCCCCGCGACGGCCTCGACCGGCGGCAAGGGCTCCGGCGTGGCCTCCGGCCCCGGGGCCGGTTCCGGCGTCGAAATAGGCTCCGGGGGGATCGTGGGCTCCGGCGTCGCTTCGGCCTCGTCCTGACCGTTAAACGCGACGAACTTCGCCTTGACGTATCCCTCGATCGGCGCGCGCTCGATGCTCTCGCCACGCACCAGATACCAGCCGTCCGCCTCGCCCAGCACCTCGATCGCCTCTCCGGCGCAGATGCGGCCTATCAGCGCGGATTGCGCGTCCGCCGCCGCCCGCACGTTCGCCGATTTGCCGTTCACCGTGATCCGCCCCGCGACCGGCGCGGCCTCCGGCGCTTCGGTCGGCGTCGGTTCCAGCGTAGGTTCGGGCGTCTGCGCAGGCTCCGGTGTCGGCTCGGCTGTGGGCTCCGGCTCGGCCTCCGGTAGCGGCGTTTCCTCCGGCGCGGCGGTCGCTTCCGGCTCGCCCTCGCCGTCCAACGCGACGAACTTCGCCTTGACGTATCCCTCGATCGGCGCGCGCTCGATGCTCTCGCCACGCACCAGATACCAGCCGTTCGCCTCGCCCAGCACCTCGATCGCCTCTCCGGCGCAGATGCGGCCTATCAGCGCGGATTGCGCGTCCGCCGCCGCCCGCACGTTCGCCGATTTACCGTTCACCGTGATCCGCCCCGCGACCGGCACGGCCTCCGGCGCTTCGGTCGGCGTCGGCTCCGGCGTCTGCGTAGGTTCTGTCGTCGCCTCGGCGGTCGGCTCCGGCGTTATCTCAGGCTCTTCCGTCGCCTCCGCTGTCGGCTCAGGCGTCTCTGCTGGCGCTTCCGTCGCCTCGACGGTCGGTTCCGGCGTTATCTCAGGCGCTTCCGTCGCTTCGTCCGTGGGCTCCAGCGTCTCCTGCGGTGCTTGCGTCGCCTCCGCTGTCGGCTCAGGCGTCTCTGCTGGCGCTTCCGTCGCCTCCGCTGTCGGCTTTGGCGTCTCTGCTGGCGCTTCCGTCGCCTCCGCTGTCGGCTCCGGCGTCTCCGTCGGTTCTTCCGTCGCCTCCGCTGTCGGCTCCGGCGTCTCTGCTGGCGCTTCCGTCGCCTCCGCTGTCGGCTCCGGCGTGGCTGTCGGCTCCGGCGTCATCGTCGGTTCCGGCGTGGCCGTCGGCTCCGGCGTCATCGTCGGTTCCGGCG
>JAEYAR010000016.1 GCA_023404715.1 Bacillota bacterium
GGTCAAACAGGGTATACGTTCCGGCCTCCGCTTGCAGCGGCGTCGCGGAAGATACCGCGTCTGCAGCGCCCGCGCCCATGCCGGCAAGCCAATTACCGGCCTGAGGGGCCACCCAAGCGGTCATCAGCGTCGCCCAGGAGGCGAGCAAAATCGCACGCGCGGCCAACGCAGGGTTCATAAAGTTCTGGCCGATGCCGCCAAAGAACTGCTTGACCAGGACGATGGCAATGGCCGAACCGATCGCAGCCAGCCACCAAGGGGCGGAAGCCGGCAGGTTGTAGGCCACCAGCAAGCCGGTGACCACTGCGCTGAAATCGCCGATCGGCACTTCCCGCTTCGCGTGGCGGCAATAGAACCACTCCGAAAACACAGCCGCAGCTACGGATACGGCGATCAGAATCGCAGCCCGAAGGCCGAAGAACCAAACGCCGGCCAGGCCGGCCGGGATCAACGCGATACAAACATCCTGCATCACGCGTCTCGTAGAACCGTTATCCCGCAGATGCGGAGAAGATGATACGATGTACTTTTTTTGCATATCAGCAATCCTCCGAACGATCAAGACTTCTTCGCGCCAGCTGCACGGATGCCGAGTTTGGCCATGCGGCAGCTCTGCGTCAGCTCGCGCTTTGCGGGACATACGAACGTGCAGGCGCCGCATTCCATGCAGTTCATGGCGCCGATCTTTTCGCAATCCTCCCAGTGTGAGCGGCGTGCATATGCGTCGATTTGCGTGGGCACGAGCCGCATCGGACAGGCCTGCACACAGCGGCCGCAGCGGATACAGGGCGATTCCTTCGCATGCACGCCCTCTGCCCCGAAGGCCAGCAGACCACTGGTACCTTTGGTGACCGGAATGTTAAGCGTCGAAATCGCGGCGCCCATCATCGGTCCGCCGAGCACGACCTTGCGCACCCCATCCTCAAAGCCGCCGCAGGCCTGCACGAGGTCAAGCAGCGGCGTGCCGATGCGCACGCGCAAATTGGCCGGCTTTTTCACATGCCCGGCGACCGTCACCACGCGGTCGATGAGCGGCTTGTTCTCGCGAACGGCCTTGGAAACCGCGTATGCGGTGGAGACGTTGCTCACCACGGTCTTTACGTCCGCCGGCAGGCCGCCGTTCGGCACGCGCCTGCCCGTCAGCGCAAAAATCAGCTGTTTTTCGCCGCCCTGTGGGTACTTGGTGGGCAACGCCACGACCTCGATGTTCTTGCCCTGCGCGGCCTGCTGCATGGCGGAGACGGCATCCGGCTTGTTGTCCTCAATACCGACCATCATTCTGGAAGCGCCAAGCATCTTCGCCTCGAGCAGCATGCCGTCTACGACCTCCGCCGCGTGTTCGAGCATCAAGCGATGATCGCTCGTAAGGTATGGCTCGCATTCGGCGCCGTTGAGAATCAGCGTATCCACCTGCTTTTCAGGCGGCGGCGCCAACTTCACGGCGGTGGGGAACGTCGCGCCGCCCAACCCTACGATGCCGCGGTCGCGCACGATCTCAAGCAATTCCTTTGCATTCAGCGAGCCTACGTTTGCGCGGGGTTTTACGCACTCGTCCCAGCGATCCTCAAAGTCGTTTTCGATGACGACCGCGGGCACGCTCTTGCCGCTTTGCAGCACACAGTTGCAGAGCGCTTTCACCTTGCCGGAGACGGACGCATGCACCGGCGCAGAGACGAAACCGCCCGCCTCGCCGATCACCTGACCCATCGCCACCACCTGGCCTGGCGTCACGACGCATTTGCAGGGCGCGCCGATATGCTGAGAAAGCGGGATCGTCACGAAGGCGGGCACCTTGGCATCGATCACCGCCTGCGCATTGGTGGATTGCTTCCCATTCCCCGTCTCATGCGGATGAACGCCACCCTTAAATGTCCGTGTATTTGCCACAGACAAGTTCCTCCCTTCAGCCCAACAGGGTTTATGTATATTGGGGCTCAAATTATCCATCGATCATTATAACACGAAAACACGTTCATTTGTATGACATTTTTCGTAATAATTCAGTTTCTCTTTTTTAGGACGGAAAAAGCGGCGTTTTTCACGTCGCTTTATGCAAAAATGTCATTTATTTATCGAACTTATTGCGTTTTTGAATCAGCGTTCCTAAGTTTACCTTTTCGATCTTCCGCTTCTTGCAAGAGCGTTCTCGCGTGCCCGAGGCTGCTTTCGCTTAAAGCGTTTGCGCCTGCCACCATGCGAGCCAGCTCCTCGCAACGCCCCTGCACGCTCAAGCGCAGCACGCGCGTACGGGTGCGCCCCTCTTCGACGCCTTTTTCTACGATATATTGCGCGTCTGCCATCGCGGCGATTTGCGGCAGGTGCGTCACGCAGATGACCTGATGCCTTCCAGCGATCTGCGCCATCTTTTCGGCGACGACCTGCGCCATGCGTCCGCTGATTCCCGTATCGATTTCGTCGAAGACCATGCTCGGGATGCCGGATTGCTCCGCCTCCAGGTTTTTAAGCGCCAGCATGATGCGCGAAAGCTCGCCGCCGGAGGCGACGCGCGCAAGCGGCTTTTGCGGCTGACCGAGGTTAGCGGACATCATGAACTCCACACGGTCGACGCCACAGGAAGAAAACCGACCGTCGGTATGAGCGTTTTCCCCTTCTTCCGCAAACGCGACGGAAAACTGCGCATGCTGCATGCCCAGGTCGTGCAGCTGTTCTTCCACCTGTTTTTCGAAGCGCACGGCGGTATTGCGCCGCAGGCTCGACAACGCAACCGATGCATCCAAAAGCGCTTTTCGCTGTTTGACGAGCGTCTTTTGCAGCTTGCCCGATAGATCGTCCGCATGCTCCAGGCGGTCCAGCTCACTGGCGGCCTTTTCTCTAAATTGCAGGATGCTTTCGACGTCTTTGCCGTATTTACGCTTCAATTTGCCGATCAGATCCACGCGTTCTTCGACCTCTTCGGCGTCGTCCGCATCGTAGTCCAGCTCGCCATGCAGCGACCGGACCTCGCCGATCGCATCGTCGAGCTGATAATACAGCTCGTTTAAATGAGCATAGAGCCCGTGATAGCGCTCATCCAGCGAGGCAATCGCGCTCAAGGCGTCGATACCGCCGCGGCAGGCATCGAGCGCGCTCATCTGTTCGTCCATGCCTTCGTACAAGAGCGCATAGGCCGTCTCCACGCTCTGCGTGATTTTTTCCGCATTTCGATAAAAGGTTCTTTGGCGCTCCAGCTCCGCCTCCTCGCCCGGACGCAGATGGGCCGCGTCGATTTCATTTACCTGATAGCGCAGCATGTCCGTGCGCCTCTCGCGCTGGGCGGCGTCGCTCAGCAAGCGCTCCAGCTCTTCCCTCGTCGTTCGCCATTGGGCATAGAGCCGTGCGACCTCCGCGCGCCTTTCGCCCAGCTGTGTACCCCCAAACCCATCCAGAAAGGCGAGATGCCGCCTTTCGTTCAGAAGCGATTGATGCTCGTGCTGGCCGTGGATGTCGAGCAGCAGCGCCGAGATCTGCTTGAGCGTCGCAAGCGGCACGACGCCCCCCATCACGCGGCAGATGTTGCGCCCCGCGCTCGTCAGCTCGCGCGAAAGGGCAAGCAGGCCGTCCTCCGCCTCCAACTCCAGCTCTTCCAGCAGGCGAAGAAGGGGTTTGTTGTCCGTCACGTCAAAGAGCGCTTCTACCCTGGCCTTCTGCTCGCCGTTTTGTATCAGGTCCCGCTCCGCGCGTTCGCCGAGCACGAGATTCACCGCGTCAACGACGATCGATTTGCCCGCGCCCGTCTCGCCGCTGAGCACATTAAAGCCGGGGGCAAAGTCGATCGTGATGTCATCGATCAGCGCAAGGTGATGAATGGATAGCTGAAGCAGCATGTCTATCGCTCCTTTATTCCGACCGTCACTTCATCATGCTGTGAAACCGCACAGCGATTTGCGGCGCCTCTTCATTGGTGCGGCAGATGACCAGAATGGTGTTATCGCCCGCGATGGTGCCGACGATTTCCGGCCACTTCATGCTGTCCACCGCCTCGGCGGCGACGTGCGCGCTGCCCGCGAGCGTCTTGATCACCACGAGGTTGTTCGCATGCACGGCGCTGAGCACCGATTCATTAAACATGCGGATAAAGCGCTCGTTTAGCCCCTTTTCAGCCTTGTCGAGCGTAGCATATTTGTAGCCGCCTGTCTCGGACAGCACCTTGATCAAATGCAATTCCTTGATATCGCGCGATACGGTGGCCTGCGTCACCAGAATACCTCGCTCCCTAAGCGCCTCGGCCAACTCTTCCTGGGTTTCGATGTTGCGCGATTCGATGATCTCCGCAATCGCAGTGTGACGGGTCGACTTCATCTACTCGTTCTCCTTCTTCGTTACAGACTCCACTGCGACAGCTTGGACCGCAGTAGCGTAAAAAAGTTTCGCTCCGATTGGAAGCGGATGAATCGGGCATCTCTTCCCGCGCGGCGGATGCGGATGCATTCGTGGTTGTGTACGGCATAGGTGCGCTGCCCGTCCACGCAGACGGCCATGCCCTCGCGCGGCTCGCCCGCATTGATGCCGAGCGTAACGATTTCCTTGTCTGAAAGCACGATCGGCCGCGATTGCAGGGAATGCGGACAGATCGGCGACAGGATAAAGCAGGATACGTCGGGGCTTACAATCGGGCCGCCGGCCGAAAGCGAATAGGCCGTAGACCCCGTCGGCGCGGAAAGGACCAGTCCGTCGGCGATGTAATGATCCACGAGCGTCCCGCCTACATAGGCGTCGAAGCCCACCATGCGCGCGCACGTGCCGCGGGAGAGAACGACCTCGTTGAGCGCGTAAATGCTCTCGTGCCCCTCGATCAATATTTCGAGCATCATCCTGTGCTCCGCACGGTATCGGCCCGCGCACAGCTCCGTGAGCGCTTCGCGCAGCTGTTCGGGCTCTACCTCGGCCAAAAAGCCCACGCGCCCCAGGTTCACGCCCAAGATCGGAATGTCCGCCAACGCAGCATCGGGCACGGCGCGAAGGATGGTGCCATCCCCGCCGAGCACGACCAGCGCGTCGACGCCCCGGGCAGGCGTGGCGGAAACCGCTTCGCAGACGCCGGGCAGGCTCTGGCTCAGCCTTTCGTCTACGACGGCGCGTATCCCCAGCTCCGCACAGATTTGCAGGCACGCCCGCGCCACCATAGGGCCGTCCTTTTTATTCGGGTTCGACGTCAGCCCAAGCGAACGTATCTCCATGCCGCCGCCCTCCTCCCGCCACTGTGAAATAGTATACCATCAATTGAATAATCATGCAAGTTCATCATGCCAAAGACAGGTGCGCATCCCGGACTACGCGTTCGATCTCATCCGCATCCACCGCCGCCGTCGCCCGCGCGGCCGACAGCAGATAGATGAGAAATTCGATATTCCCCTCCGGCCCTGTGATCGGTGAAAAGGAGAGCGCCTGCGCCTGCCACCCCATATCGGCGGCAAAGCGCACGACCTGCGCGATGACGTCTGCATGCACCTGCGAGTCGCGCACCACGCCCTTTTTGCCTACCCGCTCGCGCCCCGCCTCAAACTGCGGCTTGATCAACGAGATAAAAGCCCCCGCCTCCCCCATGATCGCGGCGGCGGCCGGCAATATCTTGGTGATCGAGATGAAGGAAACGTCCATGACCGCGAGGGTCGGGCCGAGCGGGACGTCCTCGGGCTTCAAATACCGCGCGTTAGTGCGTTCCATGACCGTCACGCGCGGGTCGTTGCGCAGCTTCCAATCGAGCTGGCCGTAGCCTACATCGATCGCATATACATGCTTTGCGCCGTGCCGGAGCAGCACGTCCGTAAACCCGCCGGTAGATGCGCCCAGGTCCATCGCGACCACATCCTGTACGCATACCGGAAATACGCCAAGCGCTTTATCGAGTTTCAATGCGCCACGGCTTACAAAGTCGTGCGCGGCCCCGCGCACCTCAACGACGCTGCCCGCCATGACCGCGGCGGAGGGCTTTTCCGCCTTGCGCCCGTCGATATAAACGATGCCGGACATGATGACCGCCTGGGCCTTTTCCCGGCTCGGCGCCAGGGCGCATTCCACCATATAGGCATCCAAACGCTTTTTATCCATGTCGTTCCCCTTGCATATGCTCAAGCACGCGCTGAGCGATCTGCTTTGGCATCAGTCCGCATTCGCCGAGCAGCTCGCTTACCGAGCCGTGCGTCACGAAGCGGTCGCCGATGCACAGGCACCCCGCAGGCTGCGGCAGCCCTTGCGCGATGCAGGCCATCGCGACGTCTTGGGCCAAGCTTCCCGAGGGCACGTTTTCTTCGATAATAAAGACCTTGCGCCCCCCAGAAAACGCCCTTTGAACGCTCCCCTTATCCAGCGGCTTGAGCGTCGACGCATTCACGACTGCAAAATCAAGCCCTTTATCCCGAAGCAGGCTCGCCGCCTCGAGCGCGTGCGCGACCATGCGTCCGTGGGCGATCAGCACGCCCTGCGCTCCCTCGCCCTTCCAGGCCCATTGCCCCGGCCGGAAGGAGCGGCCCGGCCACGCCGCCCGCAGGTCCAGTCCATCCTTGATATAACGGATCGCTAGGGGGGAGGCGCAAGCGAGGCTCGCCCTCAGCATCTGCCCAAGCTCCTCGTTGTCGCACGGCTCCCATATGGTAAGCCCCGGCATGCCCGAAAACATGGCAAGGTCAAAGACCCCGTGGTGCGTCTTCCCATCTGAGCCGACGAGCCCTACATGGTCCACCAGTAGACAGACGGGCAGGTCTTGCATACAAATGTCGTGTAAAATTTGGTCATAAGCGCGCTGCACAAATGTCGAATACACCGCGAAATAGGGCCGCAAACCGCCGCGCGCAAGCCCTGCCGCCATGGTGACGGCATGCTCCTCCGCGATGCCCACGTCAAAAAAGCGGTCCTTGTGGTGGCGCTCAAAGGGCACGAGCCCCGTCCCCGACCCCATCGCAGCCGTGACGGCGACGACGCGGCTATCCTCGTCCGCCATCGCGTCGAGGGTTTCCCCGACGATGGCGGCCGTCCCCGGCACGTCCGGCGTCTGTTTCTGCGCGCCGTCCTCCAGAAAGAAGGGGGCTATGCCGTGATACTTTTCCGGTCTGCGCTCCGCCCGTTCATATCCGCGTCCCTTGCAGGTGATGACGTGGATCAGCAGCGGCGTATCCGTGACCTGCTTGGCCTCCGAGAGCACATGCTCCATCATCGCGATATCGTGCCCGTCGATCGGCCCCAGATAGCGGAAGCCGAGCGATTCGAAGAATTCACCGTGCACCCAGAAATGCTTGAGCGCATTTTTCATCTTTTCCAGCCGCTTGGCCGCGCGTACGCCGACGTAGGGGATGCGCTCGATGCCCCGCTTGACCGCCTGCTTCGTCCCTCGCCAGCTGGCGCTGGAGCGCAGCTTCGTCAGATGGTTGGCCATCGCGCCGACGTTGCGCGCGATCGACATCTCGTTGTCGTTCAAAATGACGATGAGCCGCGTCGCCTTGCCCGCCTCTTCGTAATTGCCGGCATCGTTCATCGCCTCATAGCACATGCCGCCCGTGAGCGCGCCGTCGCCGACCACCGCGACGACGTGATAGTCCTCGCCTTTGAGGTCGCGGGCGCGCGCCATGCCGAGCGCCGCCGAAATCGCCGTCGCCGAGTGCCCCGTATCGAACACGTCGTGCTCGCTCTCGCTCCTGCGGGGGAAGCCGCTCATCCCGCCGTATGTGCGCAGCGTCGCAAAGCTTTGCAGCCTTCCCGTAAGCAGCTTATGCGCGTATGTCTGATGGCCCACATCAAAAATCAGCTTATCTCTCGGGCTGTTAAACACGCGGTGCAGCGCGACCGTCAAATCGACGATGCCCAAATTGGACGCCAAATGCCCGCCGTTATCCGATACCGTATCGATGATTTGCTGGCGGATCTCCCCGGCCAGCTGCTCCAATTGCGGAACCGTCAAGGATTTTAAGTCCTGCGGCCCCTCTATCTTCGGAAGTATTGCCATACATTTCACCGTTTCGCACCGCCGGCCCGCCGCGCCCGATACGCAGCGAAGGAATTGACGCCGGCTGATGCTCCCTCTCGTAAATTTACCTTTTCCCCTTGCGATGCATCGAAAACGCCGCCATGCTCCGGCCGACGAAGGCGATCACGTCGTGGCTGCGGCTCAGCGCAAAGTGCTTGCCCAGCGCCTTTCCGCCGATGATGAGCGCCGCCGTCGTCGCGCTCATCAGCATCGTGCCAAGCGTATTGCTGATGCCGAATTCCATCAGATAAAAGACGATCGCCGAACCCGCCGCGCCGCTGACGATGGATGTGATGTCGCCCACCACGTCGTTTAGAATGTTCGAGATTCGGTCCGCCCGGCGGATCATCCAGATGGATTGCTTCGCCCCTTTGATGCGTTTGGCGGCCATAGCGACAAAGGGCTTGACATCCACCGCCGTGATGGCCGTTCCAACGATATCGGCGGCGATGCCCGTGCCGATCAGCACGAAGAGCGCGACGAGCGCGACGCCCAACCCCATCGACCGCATAAAGACTTCGGAAACAAATGTAATGGAAAACGACAGTACAAAGGAGATAAGGGTGATCAGCAGCGCCCAGCGCCTTTGCCGGGCCACCGCCTCCTGCTCCTTTGTTCTGTTTTTTTGCGTCTTCGATCCCTTATCCACGCTGCGCTTCAACTCCACGGTTATTTCTGCGATAAAAAAAGCTCACCGCCGTGAGCTCATGAAAATGGTGGTAATATGACAGATAAACCTTGCGGCTTTAGGTCCGGTAGGATTTCCCCGCCGGCTACTCCCCGTCACCGGAAGAGCGGTTTCCCTTGAAAGCCGACTGCAAAGCGTCTCCGCGTTTGCGACCGGATTGCCACTGAGACCACACTGTAATCCCTGCCATATCCGAAAAACGACAGCCTAGGAGCTTTCCTCGGCAGACTTCATCTTTTCCTAGCCTCTTTTGCAGAGACGGTTTCAACCGGCAATCACGCAGGCGCCATGAGCCCTAGGCCCCTTTGTGTCGTTCCGGTATCCACCGCCCCCGCTCAAGGCAGGCTACGCTGTATGCAGCCGGTTAAACCGCAAGTACAGGTTTTCATGGCGCGCAGGCGAGCCCGCGCGTCAAGCCTCCACGAAAGATGGGTCATCGCCCCCATGCCATTGGGGATCGCCCATAATTCTTACTCCCAGCGCCAACCCCCGACTGGGCGTCGGCAGCCAGCACCAGAAACTTCATCGATGTGCCCTTTGACGGATTTTTAGCCCCGCCTTCAG